>JAEZFH010000216.1 GCA_023437885.1 Bacillota bacterium
GATGAGAAGACGCTCTGAGGAATACCTCCTGCCTTTTGTTCTCTTCCGCCAGATGCTGATTCTTAATCTCCAGCTCCCGGTAGCTTTCCTGTATCTTCTGATACAGGCTGTTCAGGCTTTTGCCCAAGCTGCTGATTTCGTCATGTCCGGATATCGGGGCAGGGTCCAGCTTTAAATTCTTCTCCGCTATTCTATACTCTGCATTCCTGGCAAGCCGGATAATCGGCTGGATAATATGGCGTGAGAACAGCTGGGAGGACACGAGTACCAACAGCAGGGTGACTGCTACAATCATAGGTAAGCTCTGGAATATGACCGGGCTTATTTCTTCAATTTGCGGAGTCATCATAGGTATAAAGGTAATAGTGATTGCATTCTCGGTTATCCCAAGGGCAATATAGCTGGTATAAAAATTATGACCGTCTGTGATATTGGATTCATAGATCATTAAATCCTCTGCTTCCACATGAATTTTTGATGATAGCTCCCGAAACATGTTTTTATTCTGAAACAACTCAAATTCAAATTTCAAAGGGTATTGATCCAGCAGCTCTCCGTCCAAAGCCAATTCGTCCATAATCAGGCTGAAATCGAAATCATCTTCACTGATATCTTGAATTTCCTGAGTATGAGTTGCATAATACCTGATCTTCTCAAGAAATTCCAGAATTTTCTCCTCGCGGATCTCTGCTGTGATACGGAAAATCTTATTCACAATAAAAATGCGGTTCCCCGTCTTCGGGATTTCAACCGTAATGGTGCCGGACGGGTTTTTGACCTCCAGCTGTTCATAGCTCCCCAGTTCCATATACCCTTTTTGAAGGGACAATACCGAGGCATAATTCCTGCTCTGCATATAGGATACATACAGGGAGGGCAGCATAAGAATAAAATATCCCACGATCAGGGATATCATAATAACGGATATCACCGCACTGTATAAAAAGGTTTTTCTGGATAAGCTCATCGTTTCCCCCTGCTAAACTTCATCGTTAAACTGGTACCCCACGCCAATTACTGTCTTGATATAGTTGCAGGGCAGTTTTTTGCGCAGGTTTTTCACATGGGCATCTATAATCCGGTCATTGCCGATATAATCCTCGTTAAAGATCTTCAGGATCAGCTGCTCTCTGGTAAAAGCCCTTCCGGTTTCTTTTTTCAATACCTGAAGGAGCAGAAATTCGCTTAGGGTTAATTGCAAAGGAACATTGTTAAAAAAGGCCTGATAGGAATCCTCATTCAGATACAGTCCTTCCGTATTCTCCATGTTTCTATTGGAATGCCGGGTTCTTCGCAGTATTGTCTCCATCCGCTTCAGCAGAATCAGGGGTGAAACCGGTTTTATCACATAATCATCTGCATAGAGATTAAAAGCTTTTACCTGAGTAGGCTCATCGTTAATCGCCGTCAGCATGATTACTGCCATCTCCGGCCGATTGCTTCTGATGTATTCCAATACCTCCAAACCACTCTTCTTCGGAACCATGATATCCAATACGGCAAGATCAAAGACCGACGCTTCCAGCAATCCGACGGCAGTCTCTCCATCCTCCACCGTTGTCACATCATATTGCTGCAGCTTCATATACTCCGCTAGAACCTCCTGTATTGTAGGCTCATCCTCCAGAAACAGTATTTTTATCATCCGCTCTTCCTCCCCTTCTTCCGCATTCCCGCATAAATGCCTATGAAAGCAGTCTTGAATCCATTGTAACACAATCGGGAATGATTTCAAGAACCGACTCCGGCAGGCTTTTTCTACTCTTTCCTTCTCCTTTGAAGCGGATAAATAGAGAGACCGCCGTTACACACATAGGAAATCCCACATATCACTATAAAATATGGTAAATAATCATAGCCAAAGACCTCAGCTCCTATCAGCATTGGAGCAATCAGCGTATTGGTTGCACTGCCAAATACGGCTGCATAGCCCAAGGCCGCAGCAAAAGCGACTGGAAGTCCCAGAATTGCAGCAAGGACCGCGCCAAGGGTGGCACCGATTGAAAACAGCGGAGTAACCTCACCGCCTTGAAAGCCGGCGGAGAGGGTCACTGCCGTAAAGATGAATTTTAACGCAAAATCCCAGGCATAAACACCCTGGTCAAAGCTTAAGTGAATCAAATTCGTTCCCAGTCCGGAATACCGCCCTCCCCAGCAAAGCAGGGAAAAGCAACCGATTGCAGTACCAACCGCCAAAATACGCAGAACCTCGTTCTACATCCAATTGGCCAGCAGTTTTTTCATCTTATGCAGGCACAGCGAGAACAACCCTCCTGTCACTCCGAATAATACGCCAAGCAGGAGAAGCCGGGGAAGAAGCATCCATGATATGGATATTCGGTCCTCCAATGCAAAGTGGAACCTTTCAAGCCCAAGTAAGCCGGAGGTATAGCTTGCGGTAAACGCCGTCGTCAATGCAGGTAGGAAGGCCCGATGCTCCAATACTCCTACGGTAAGTACCTCCAGAGCAAAAAACGTCGCCGCAAGCGGTGTCCTGAACAAACCGGCAAAGCCTGCCGCCTTACCGGTAACCAGCAGCAGCTTCCTGCTGTAGTTTACCGGAAACCACCTGCCCAATCCATGTGCAATTGTCCCTCCAATCTGTATCGCAACCCCCCTCCCTTCCTGCGCTTCCGCCAAAAAGATGAGTAAGCCAAGTCCCCGTTATTGTGAAGGGAATCAGTCGAAGCGGTATCCTTCCGTCCATCCCATGCCCGGCTTCAAAAATCAGGGCCATTCCCCTTCCGCTTCTGCCTCCGAATTTTTGATAGCACCAGACAATAACAACACCGGCAAGCCCCAGAAAAGGGAGCAGCCAAGCAGCGTACTCATTACGAACCTCCGTAATCCATAGCAAAATTCGGCCAAACAAAGTATTGATACTGCCCGCAGCTGCTCCTATCGGCACAGCAAGCAACGTCAGTATTATGATATCATGATACAAGCTAAGAATTCTTTTCAATTCAGCACCCCTTCAGCAGCCGCGTCGCATTCGGGATATGCACCTGGAATATAATTTACCCCTGCCTTTACTTTCCTTCTGTTTATCTTCAAAAAAAGCTGATAACTTCTGCGTCTCAGTTCGCAGAAGTCATCAGCATAATTGCGGTTTTGGTATTAACCAAGGGAGAACCTCATTCCCATTAGGTTTAATAATATCACAGTTTCAAAACAGATTCAATGTCAAAATTATTGTCAGATTCAACATCAGATTCAATATCAGATTCAATGTCAGATTCAATGGCTCTGATCTTCTTCAAATTTGCCTATCAACTCTTGCATTTTCATAATTTATATCCCTGTATGATCCCCGCAGAATTGTTCATAATAATAGTTGGGACAATTACGATGTCCTGATCAGATCGGAGGCATAAGATGAAGACAGATGAACTTAAATTTTTTCGAGGCTTAATTCATGGATTGATTCTCAGCCTGTTCCTATGGATCGGAATCCTCGTCGGCCTCTATTGTGCCGTTACTTAACTTTACAGCAGTCTGCCCGGAGAAGGATCTTTATCATAGGATTTGCTCCCTCGCTCGTACAATAACACAAGAAAGCAAAATAACATTGCTGCCATACCTGCACTGAGCAGCTTATGAAGGAGAACCGTAATATACTGAAGAATAAACTCATTTATATACCGGGGGTGAAGCTGAATTGTATTATAAGGCTTTATCAGCAGCAATATTCCCGGAAGAAATAGCAGCATCCACGCCCATGCCGTGATGCTGTAATACATATACGGCATAAACTGAGTCCGCTTTTGATTTAACCTCTTTAATAAAACCAGATTTAGTACCAGAAAACCGACACACAGCAGCGGGAAAAACACACCAAGCATTTGATACTTCCTGATAAAAGTGTTGAGATAGCTGATCAGAGGAAAACGTATGTTGCTTCTATATTCCTTGCTTATGGATGCAATATATTCTTCAATACTGCTCTGCTGCTCCGTATCCGGCCGGATTCCCTTCTGTGACAGAAAGCTCTTAATCCTGTTCTTCAATCTGTCTTCTACCTCATCGGCAGCCGGCTGATAGGAATTTCCATGGACGGATGCATCAATGTATTCATCCACCTCCCGGATTATTTCTTCTCTGAGAAAAATCCCTTCCTATACATCCGGAGATAAGCCGGTAGGTACCGTCATCGCCTCAGCACTCCGGTACAGCTCCTCCTGCAAATTCTCATAATAACGGCTGGAAACCAGCACCTTCCGCATTGTCCCTGGTAAAAGCACGGTATCCAGTATCACTAGCACTGACAGTACAACACATACCATTGTCAGAAAAAAGGACAGCGCACAACATAAAACTCCAGTTGAATATTTTACTTTGTTTATTCGGTTTTTCCGTAATATCATATCCATTCCCTCTGCTCCTGCCTGGCTCTTCTATTCCACCTTAGGCCCTAAAATTTTGTCCGCATATACAAATAAGCGCTTATCCTTTTTCCCTGCAAAGGGGGTAAACGGAAAGCAGGTGTACATAATCAATGTCTCCTCGCTATAGGACAGCATCTCATCCAACTCTTCCTGAGCCTCCTCCGCACTCTGGATCAATACTTCTCTGACTAAATACCGGTACTCCCCGTAATTTGTTCTGCAGATTACTGTATCCCCTTCCTCAATTTGCTCCAAAGGCTTAAAGAAAGTTGTATTATGTCCGGAAAGAAGAATACTGCGTCCAAAGCCGGGAAGAAAGCTTCCTGCAAACTGCCCGATTCCGGCTTGAAGTATTTCCTTGGTATCTCCCCAATAAACCGGAACCTCCAATTGAATTCTGGCACAGGAGAGCATGGCATAATGTGTTCCCGCCTCCGGAAACTGAAGTTCACTGACTGAAATTGTTTCTTCCTCTGCCGTCGCTTCTCCCTGTCCGGGAACTGTCATTGTCTCCGCAACCTTACCATTCCCTGTGAATGTGATTTCCTTTCTGCTATGGGATTCCGGCTGATATATGGTCTTTAATTCCGTATCGGTACTAATCTCCTCCTTAACCATAACCATAGAAATTGCTGCTTGGAGAAATTCAATTCCCGGAGATACAATCATAAAGATAATTCCGTATCCCAATATCATGAAAAGGAATGGCATAGACAGATATGCCATCCTATACTTTAATAAAGTATGAAAAACTCTCTTCCTCATCCTACCTCCATCGCTGCTTCAGCGGTAATACAAAGCCGTAAGATCATCTTCTGAAGCTAAACCTGCTCCTTCAGCTCTTCTCCACTTTGCTCCTCCATCCGTTCCATTCTCTTATCCTCCGGTTCTTCCTGTAATGCTTCCTTCTGCTGCTGATTTATACTCATATTCTTTGCAAGCATATTCCATCTTACATATGCCAGAAGACAAACAAGAAAAACAGATAAGAGCATCGCACCTACCATGAGCACCGGCCGAAGATCAAAGCCGGTCTGGTTAATGGTATTCTTTGCTATAAGGACGGCCTCCCCTTCCGGATTCTCAACATTAACCGTTCTGTCTGTGAGATCAATTGAGACAGAATAACCAATCTCGGAAGCAGCCTCGCTGATCAAGCTCAATAATTTGAATGCTGTTTCCGAGCTTTCGATATTCGTGATATCTCGAATGTTCATGTCCTCCATATACTGCAATACCTTAGTCAACTTGTCCCAGGCTATTCCCGCCTGCTCCGTAGTCAGGTCGGTTTTATTTCTTATCAATTCATTCTCTATCTGGTTTAAGTAGGAAGCCGGTATATATCTTAATTCTCCATCGATCTCGATTCCGGCCCGCAATTTATCCAAAATCAATTCTTCCGCCTCCGATAAGCCTGTTGCAGCCAAAGCCTGCCGTGAGCCGGACACCCAGATTCCTGCAATAACAATCAACATTAATAAATAGCTCTTCTTCATTCTTCTGCCTCCGTTTTCTTCCGCTTTGGAGTGGCTAATATATGCTTTAGCCATTCCTTAATTCCATTGGGTGATGATAACTTTAATGTTAATTTTAACCTGAATGCCCAGGAATTATTCATCCTTTCTCGGACTTACTGAAACCTCCCTGACCTGAAAAACCTCCAATTAAAAAAGCTGTGCAGGGAGAATTTACCACGGTAAATTCTCCCTGCACAGCCATATAAATGTCTGCTGAATTCTATATTTATTATTTCTCAACATGATGACAGGAAACCAGATGTCCCTGCTTCATCTCCAATACAGGCTTCTCCTGTCTGCAGATATCGGTTGCGCGAGGGCAGCGGCCTGCAAAAGGACATCCCTTCGGAGTATTAATCGGGCTGGGTACATCTCCAGTTAAAATCTGACGCTTCTTCTGTGTTTCCTTATCCGGATCTGGAATCGGAACTGCAGAAAGCAACGCCTGGGAATAGGGATGCAGTGTATTCTCATAGAGCTCATCACTGGTAGCCAGCTCAACAATATTACCCAGATACATAACTGCAATACGGTCACTGATATACTTAACGATATTCAAGTCATGGGCAATGAACAGATAGGTCAAGTTCAGCTTCTCCTGTAAATCATGAAGCAGGTTGATAATCTGTGACTGAATGGATACATCCAGTGCGGATATCGGCTCATCACATACGATAAATTCCGGCTCAATCGCAAGAGCACGTGCGATACCGATACGCTGACGCTGACCGCCGGAGAACTCATGAGGGAAACGGTTGGCATGCTCACGGTTCAGACCTACCAGTTCAAGAAGCTCATATACTCTCTCCTGACGTCTCTTTTTATCATACATCTTGTGGATAATCATTCCCTCTTAGATGATTGAACCGAACGTCATACGGGGATCCAAGGAAGAGTAGGGATCCTGAAAGATAATCTGAGCCATCTTCGAATAATCAAAAAGTGTGCTCTTCTTAATCTCAATATCCTTCTTGCCATGATAGAGAATCTTTCCCTGAGTAGGCGGATAAATTCCCATCAAAACCTTACCTAAGGTTGACTTACCGCAACCGGATTCACCAACCAGTCCCAAGGTCTCTCCTTTGTAGATATCAAAATTTACGTTATTTACAGCCTTGAGCGTTCCCTCTGATACCCTGAAGTACTTGGAAACCTGCTGCAATTCCACCAGCTTGTTTTGATTAGAAGAGTTTAAAGGTGTTTTTTTACTCATTATTCTTCACCTCCGTCCTGTGCATCCGGACAATCCTCATGATGCAGCCAGCATGCGGACAGATGGTTCTGTCCTACCTCAAACTGGGGCGGAAGCTGAGCATGGCAAATCTTCATGCAATTTCTGCATCTGCTTGCAAAACCGCAGCCAACCGGAGGATTAAGAAGATCCGGAGGGGTGCCGGCGATGGATACCAACCGCACACTGCGATCCATATCCGTTGTCGGAAGGCTTCTTAACAACGCTTTGGTATAGGGATGGGATGGACGGTAGAAGATGTCTTCCGCTGTTCCAAGCTCAACAATTTTTCCTGCGTACATAACAGCAACCCGGTCTGCCATGCTGGCTACTACACCAAGGTCATGGGTAATCAGAATGATCGCTGTATTCGTCTTTTCCTTGATTTCCTTGAGCAAATCCATAATCTGCGCCTGAATGGTTACATCCAGAGCGGTTGTCGGCTCGTCCGCGATTAACAGCTTGGGAGCGCAGGAAAGTGCCATGGCAATCATAACTCTCTGTCGCATACCGCCGGAGAATTCATGAGGATACTGCCTTGATCTCTGCTCCGGATTCGGTATCTTAACCAAATTCAGAAGACGGATTGATTCTTTAAGTGCATCTTCCTTGGACAGCTTCTGATGATGGCGAATTGCTTCTGTCAACTGCTTTCCTACCGTCATGGTAGGATTTAGACAGGTCATCGGATCCTGGAAGATCATACTTACATCCTTACCACGAATGTTCATCATCTCTTTTTCGCTTGCATGAACGATATCTTTATCTATAAGCTGAATCTCTCCTCTTACAATCCGTGCCGGGGGCATTGGATTCAGCTTCATAATTGTCTGCGCTGTTACGCTCTTGCCGCAACCGCTTTCTCCAACGATAGCCAGAACCTCACCCTCCATAACCTCGAAGGTGACACCGCGAACTGCCTTTACCTCACCGGCATAAGTATCGAAGGATACATGTAAATCATCTACTCGTAATACATTATTCATCACATTATCTCCTTAACTTAGGATCCAAAGCATCACGCAAACCATCGCCCAACAGGTTGAATGACAGCATGGTTAAACTGATGCAGATCGCAGGTATCAACAACTGGGAAGGATACATCTGGAACACTCTGGAGCCGTCATTTGCAAGTACACCCCAGCTTGCCATTGGCACCGGAACACCAAGCCCGATATAGCTTAAGAATGCCTCGGTGAAAATAGCGGATGGAATTGACAGCGTTAAATTGACAATTACGATACTCAGGGTATTCGGCAGAAGATGCTTTCCGATAATACGTGCCGGTCTGGCGCCCATTACCTTTGCAGCAACCACATAGTCCTGCTGTTTTAAGCTCATGATCTGACCGCGTACTAATCTGGCCATGCCGGTCCACCCTACCGTAGCATAGGCAACTACCATCGCCATCGGTCCTCTGGGTATAACCATCATCAGGAGTACCACGATAATTAGGTACGGAATACCATTAATAATCTCGATAATTCTCATCATAAAATTATCTACTGCTCCGCCAAGATAACCGGAAATTCCTCCATAGATAACACCAACTATAAAATTGATAAACACTGCCGCAAATGCGATGAATAAAGAGACTCTGGCACCGGACCAGGTTCTTGCAAAGATATCTCTGCCCAGGGAATCTGTTCCAAACAGATGCATATGACCATCGGTCGAATCTTTAAAGAACATGGGTGCATCCATATGCGATAAATGCTGCTCACTGATGGTATAAGGTGAAAACATAGGAACAAAGATACTAAGCAATGCGATTGCTACAATAATGAACAGACAAACCATCGCTGCCTTATTCTTGGAAAGACGATGCATCGCATCCTTCCAATAATTCGTGCTGGGTCTGCCAATCTTCTCAGCATCAGCCGCATTAGCTCCAACCCATTCAAACTGACTCTTATCTATTGTGCTCATGCTATCCCTCCTTCCCATCCGCAATTTTTACACGGGGATCAATAAAGCCATAGGCAATATCTACAATGAGATTTGCAACTACCAGGAAGGCTCCATAGAACAAGGTCGTACCTGAAATCATCGTGTAATCCTGGGTCTGTATACTCAATACAAAAAACTTGCCCATTCCGGGAATCGCAAATATGTTCTCAACAACAAAGGCTCCTGTAAGTAATGTCGCTGCAATCGGACCAAGCACGGTAATAACCGGCATAATCGCATTCCGAACGGCATGCTTCCAGATAATCTTCTTCTGAGAGAGTCCCTTGGATTTTGCAGTCTTAATATAATCCTGCCCAAGAACATCCAGCATACTGGTTCTCATCAATCTGGATATCGTCGCCAGGGTTCCAAAGCTTAAAGCAAAGGCCGGCAGCAGCTTACTGCTGAAGGTCTTCCATCCGGTAATCGGGAAAAAATGAATTCCGGTTAACTGGTAAAGCTTCAACCCCAGAAGGTATTGAAGCAAGGCTCCGACAATGAAGCCGGGTACGGATACACCGATAATCGCAAGAAGCATAGTCGCAGTATCCCACTTCGTGCCTCTTTTAACCGCTGCAACAATACCGAGTAAAACCCCCATAATTGTGGCAAAAATCATTGCTCTCATTCCAAGATCAAATGAATATGGAAATGCTTGTGCAATAATATCATTCACAGGGCGGTTATAGTGAATGGAAAGCCCCAGATCTCCACGGAATACATTCTTAACATACATCCAAAGCTGAACATACATCGGTTGATCCAGCCCGTATTTTTCGGTTAATGCCTTTAAGGTAGTCTCTGCAATTGCCTTTTCTCCGACGAAGGGATCGCCGGGCAGCATACGCATCATGAAAAATGTAAGTATAGTCAAAACAGCCACGGTTAAAAACGCATAAAATAATCGTTTTATAATATACTTAAGCACATGCAATCCTCCTTTCTTTATTATAAGAATTATAAGATAACTATCATACGATATACCATATATAACTTGCTGTATTATGGTATGATGACTTTATGAGGAACAATTATAAACTATTAATCGGAAGAATTGTTGTCCTATATTGCTTTACTATCATCAATCAAAAAAGTAATATAGGATGACAATTCTATCGTAGATTCATTTTTGTTCGTTCAACAAGCACCGCTTTATTATACTATATTCTAACACGAATGTCGTGTCTTTTTCGAATTAATTCGACAGGGAATTGTTGGGGATTTTCACCTCGCCCAGATTGGGCAAATCATAAGGGAAGTGCGGGTTAAAACTCAGCCCGCACTTCCGCAAGTAAAAAATCCGCTCGACAAATCTCAAAATGTCTAAAACAGGAACCTATTTTGCTAATTTGACATTTTTCAAGTTCCAATCCTGGAACGCTGTTCTAACCACACCGGATTCAATCTTTCCGCTGATTATGAAATTCTTAGCTCTCCAGTAAATAGGTCCGATCGGAAGATCGCTTGTTACTATTTTTTCCAGATCCATTAAGTAACCAAAACGCTCCTTGGCATCCGCAGTGGTACGAACCTTTTCAAGTAACTCATCATAAGCCGGATTGGAATAGCTGGTATGATTATTACCGTTACCAGTTTCAAAAAGATCAAGGAATGTCATCGGATCATTATAGTCCGGACCCCAGCCTCCAAATACGATATCGAAATCCTTGTTGGTCATTCTATCCAAACGGCTCTTGAAAGGCATGGACTCAACCTGTATAT
>JAEZFH010000231.1 GCA_023437885.1 Bacillota bacterium
TAGGAATGCTGTGCCTTCGTGGTAGCCATAAATATCTTTGCTCCGGGATTCTTATCCTGAAATTCTTCAAAGCTTTTATAAACCGTGACATCCAGGTCCTTCCAATAATCCAGTCCGGCACGGCGGATTTCCTTTTCATCCAGTCGAAAACCCATGGGTTCAATCAGATGCAGCCTGGTACCGGTGGCCACACAGGTTCTTCCGATATTCCCTGTATTGGCAGGTATCTCTGGTTCTAATAATACAACATTCATTTCTAACTCCTATCTTCTGCTGTAAACAGCAGGCCTTATCTTATATCAAAGAAAAAAGGTGAATTAATCACCTTTTATCGCAATATGTATCTCTATCTTTTTATTTCCTTCATACTCCAGCGGTACGCAGATGTTATGCGCATAGGTTGCGCTGAATGTCATTGTGCCATTGCCAACTGTGGGTGGTGTTATATCAATACCGATGCCTTTCGTTGAAAATATGGTTGCCGTATTGCCCATGATCATATTACCCAACTCACTGATGGCACTCTTTGCCAGATCATCCATCTCAGTAATCGGCATCATGATCATCTTTGATGCAATATCACAAGCAATGGAGTTCTCAAACGCAATCATCGCCTGCCCTCTCATTGTGCCTGTAAATCCGATTAGAATAAGTAAGGTATTATCAAAGAAAGCCGGATTCTTTATATATGGTTTTCCAACGGTAGCATCAATATAACACATTTCCTTTAATATTTTTGTAGAAGCCATTAAAAACGGATTGATGTGGTCTACATTTACGTTGGCCATTCATTCACCTCCTAAGTATCTTATTCGCATGCGAGGGTCTCCCCGCATTTTTCTCACTCTGCGTTCATTCTATCATATCCGCACGCGAATATGATCTTGTTGCTCCAGTCACATGATTTAAGCAAGCTTGCACTCCCTAACTCCGCATTTATTGTATCACAAATAATATGCAATTTTCAACAGGATACGCTAATTATTTCAATTTTCTGTGTCTTTCAACAAATTTCTCCATTCGTTCAAGAGCAATCTTCAGATTGTCAATGGAATAGGCATAGGAGATTCGCAAATAACCCTCGCCGCAGTCACCGAAAGCGGTACCCGGAACTACCGCCACCTTCTCTTCCTGTAACAGACGGGTCGCAAATTCATCCGATGTCATATTCAGACTCTTGATGCAGGGAAATACATAAAAGGCGCCGTAAGGCTCAAAGCACTCCAGCCCCATCTTGCGAAGGGAATGAACTACGAACCGGCGTCTCTTGTCATATGCATCCCTCATCATCTCCACGTCCGGATCACCGTTTTTCACCGCTTCAATCCCTGCGTACTGGCTTGTGGTAGGTGCGCACATAATGGCAAATTGATGTATCTTGATCATTTGCTCCATGATGAGGGCAGGACCTGCCGCATAACCGAGCCTCCAGCCGGTCATCGCATAGGATTTGGAAAACCCGTTAATTACAATGGTTCTCTCCTTCATTCCAGGAAAGGATGCGATGGATACATGCTTGCTGCCATAGGTGAGCTCCGAATAAATCTCATCGGAGATAACAATCAGATCCTTTTCAATAATTACATCCACAAGCTTCTCCAGATCCTCATGATCCATAATGGCTCCGGTTGGATTATTCGGAAATGCCAGGATTAAAATCTTAGTTTTATCAGTAATGGCGTCTAATAATTCCTGCCGGGTGAGCTTAAAATCATTCTCGCCCTTCAGCTGGATTACCACCGGAACTCCTCCTGCAAGAATCGTACAGGGATGGTAGGATACATAGCAGGGCTGAGGAATCAGCACCTCATCGCCGGGCTCCAGCATGGCGCGCAGAGCAATGTCAATGGCCTCGCTGCCTCCGACCGTAACCATGACTTCCTTGTTATAATCGTAAGATAAATCAAATCTGCGGTTTAAATAATTGCAGATTTCAATTTTTAATTCCTTTAAGCCTGCATTCGAGGTATAAAAGGTCCTTCCCTTTTCCAGAGAATAGATGCCCTCCTCCCGGATATGCCAGGGTGTATCAAAATCCGGCTCGCCCACACCAAGAGAAATCGCATCCTTCATCTCACTGACAATATCAAAGAATTTGCGGATACCGGAAGGTGGTATATTTACTACTGATTTCGATAGAGGATTTCTCAAGGCGTAATCAACATCCTTTCATCTTGCTTGATCTGAACCAACGGCAGACCATGTTCTTTATATTTCTTTAATACAAAATGGGTACCGGTGCTGAGAACCGCTTCCATCGGAGCAAGCTTCTCCGACACAAAATTAGCTACCTCTCTCATTGTCTTACCCTCAATGATTACGGTCAGATCAAATCCTCCGGACATCAGATATACCGATTGTACCTCGTCAAACTGGTAAATACGTTCTGCAATCTTATCAAATCCCAAGCCACGCTGGGGTGTAACCTTAACCTCGATTAATGCGGTCACTCTTTCACAATGAACCTTATCCCAATTGATCAGAGTCGGATAGCCACAGATAATGGTTTCATCTTCCATTTCCTTTAACGTGGTTGCAACCTCTTCCTCGGCTGCACCCAGCATGATCGCCAGATCCGCAACGGACGTCTTACTATTCTTATCAATTGCAGCTAAGATTTTTTCTCTCATACAGAATCCTCCCTTTTCCCTATGAATATTTATACTATATAAAATTATACTTACATCACCTTATACAACTCATCGCTTTTGGGCGGCTCTAAGAAACGCTTTTCATCCCCGTTCGTAATTACACGGTCATTTCCTTCCGTAATCCGGCCGATTACCGCAGCTGCAATTCCGCCTGCTTTTAGCCGGTCCACCAGATAATTTGCCTGGTCCGTTACAATCAGCATACACCCGCTGGAAATAAGCATATATGGATTTATATCATAAAATTCACAGATTTCGACTGTTTCCTGCTTCAGGAGGATTTTCTTTAAATCTATTTCCAGACCTATCTTGGAGGCGGCGCCAATTTCCCACAATGCGCCGAAAATTCCACCCTCCGTTACATCATGCATCGAAGTCACCCCGCAGGACCGGGCTATCCTTGCTTCCGGTACCACAGAGATATAATCGATCATTTTCTTCGCCCCATCCAGGAAGCTTTGACTGTATTTAGTACGAAGCTCTGCTTCCTTCGCTGCTGCTATGATTGCCGTGCCTTCCAGCCCGGCCCATTTTGTCATAACAATCTCCTGTCCGGGTCTGGCTCCGGCAGTACCTATCATCTCACTGCGCTTCATCTTACCCACACCGGTCACCGTAATGATCGGCTGGCGTACTGCTTTGGTGACCTCGGTATGTCCGCCGACAATCTCTATATTCAATTGCTTACAGGCTGCCTCCATATCCTGCATGGCAGCCTTCAGCTCCGCTTCTTCTGTTCCTTCCGGCAGTAAAATCGTCAGCATGATCCCGATCACCTCTGCGCCGTTGGAGGCGATATCATTGGCAGTGATATGAACCGCAAGAGTTCCGATATCCTGTACGGTTCCCGTGATCGGATCGGTGGAGAGAACAAGCACCTCATCCTCAGCAACAGCAAGAACACTGCAATCCTCACCGATGGCAGGACCAACCAGCACTTCCTCACGCCTATGCCCAATTTGATTTAAAACAGACCTCTTCAGGACTGCCTCCGGTACTTTTCCCAAGTTCATACTTGACCTCCATGATGCCAATACGCTGTATCTTAGCTCTCCCGTATTGGGATTTGCTTTATCTGTTCCGTCTCATTCCACAGATTATTGCATACTAACCGACATACCGCCGCTTTTGGCGGTACAAAACCTGAAAGAAGTTCAAAATGATTCCAATGGAATTCATTTTGGAGTTCTTTCCGTGTGAAGATACTATTTCTTCACACTACTCCAGATCGATGTTATTC
>JAEZFH010000250.1 GCA_023437885.1 Bacillota bacterium
CTGTGAATGTGGTGTTTACCGTTTCTAAAATATTATTTGCCTATATTCTTTGGAATGGTATCTTCTCACATCGCAGTACTATAGCCGGATTTACCTTTGATTCCATGCTCTCCTATTATATTATTAACTCCTTTTTTAGCCAAATGGATATGTCGGATGGGGTGAGCGGTGAGATAAGCACCCGGATCCGTCAGGGAACCTTCTCCAAATACATGGTGGTGCCGGTGAACATACAGGGTTATTTTCTGGCTCAGACTGCGGGAGCCAGCTTGTTCTATCTGTTATTTAATTTTGCAGCCGCCGTAATTTGGATCTTTGTATTCCGAATTTCCTTTATATTTACGACGGATCCCCGGTATATCTCTGCAGCGTTGCTGCTGGTGCTGCTGGGCCTTGTCTTTATGATACAGCTGAATTATTTCCTGGGCTTATTAACCCTTAAATTTCAGGACATTTATCTGTTTTTAATGATAAAAAGTAATATTATCTCCTTCATTGCCGGAACCCTGGTTCCCCTTGCTCTGCTGCCGCAGCCCGTGCTTCAGACAATGCGTTACTTCCCGTTCTACTATATCTCCTATCTTCCTTCCATGCTTTTAATCGGAAGAAACGGGGCGGAAGCCGGTTTGGGGCTGGGTATTCTGACTGCATGGATCCTCTTTTTCCTGCTGGTCAACAGGATTACTTACGAAAGGCTTCGCATCCGTTATGATGGGGTGGGTATCTGATGAAAATATGGAAAACACAGGACACGAGACATAATTTTACATTTATCTGGGCCCTGACTCGAATGAAGCTGTCCAAATTAATGGTCTTCCGCCTTTCCTTCTTCGGAGCCTTCTTCGTAGACGGCTCCTTGTTCCTCATTCAGTTGCTGCTCTATCATGCCATCTACTCCCAGGTCGATTCTATCGGCGGATGGTCAACGGGAGAAATGATTATTTTTATTGGAACCTTTTCCTTAATCAACGCCTTGAACATGATGATCTTCTTTTTTGGTACCAATGATATTCCAAATAAGATAAAAAACGGCGATCTGGATCATTATCTGACCAAGCCCGTGAACCCGCTGCTGAGGCTGACCTTTGAAAGCGTGGATCCTGGTTCCGTCCCCCTGGTCCTCGGAAGCATCCTGCTGATCCTATATGGTGTGAAACAGCTTAATGTGCGGGTAACCCTCCCAAGATTTGCGGCATACTTTATTTTTGTACTGCTGATGACCCTGCTGTGGTACGATCTTCAACTGATCGTCCGCACCATCCCCTTTTTTACTATTTCGGCCAATAATATCGCCCGGATGGGGGATACCTTCCTTGAATTGTGTATGAAGATACCAGGTAACTTATTCCGGGGTATCTACAAGATTCTATTTTATTTTATCGTTCCTTACGGAATTATGGCTACCTTCCCTACGGAACTGATTGCCGGTAATTTAACTTTACCACAACTGGCATACGGGTGCTTTATCACTGTTTTGTTTACCGCTATTACCCTATGGCTCTGGAGACTGGGCCTGAGACATTATAAAAGTGCCAGCAGTTAAGCCAGGGACTCCGGCTTTTCACAACGAAGCCTCCGGCTTCCTGCCCGCTGGCTGAAAACGGAATTGCAATAAGACAGGTGTTTATATTAATGTTCTATGCCAATGTTCCCGCATAGAAAATAATATAGACACCTGCAGCTTCCCAATCATCTTAAATTAATTTCTCACAGTACTCACTGCACTGTGAAAAAGGGACGTATAAAACTCTATTCGGCAATATCGCATAGAACAGCAGCAAGATAAGTTAGCAGTGCCTCTCTTGGGATGCACAGCTGACAGCCCCGCACTCCGGCACTGACCGTAATCTCTTCAAACAGGATGGCTGTCTCGTCGATATAGGTCGGAAACTTCTTCTTCATTCCGATGGGGGAGCAGCCGCCCCGGATATAGCCTGTGACCGGCAGAAGCTCCTTCACAGGGAGCATTTCAAGCTTCTTGTCTCCCAGGACCGAAGCCGCCTTCTTAAGATTTAATTCCAGATTCACCGGTATGCAAAAGACCGCAATCCCCCGCTTCTCTCCTTTTACTGCCAGGGTC
The DNA here is from genome assembly GCA_023437885.1 of Bacillota bacterium. Classification (GTDB taxonomy): domain Bacteria; phylum Bacillota; class Clostridia; order Lachnospirales; family Lachnospiraceae; genus Mobilitalea. Next base: position 2,081 of record JAEZFH010000250.1, read on the forward strand.
TTGAATACCTGCTCCGGCGGCAAGCCAATCATCCCGGCCACATGCTCCCCGCTGAGATTGTTCTCATCCACCTCATATTCCATTGCCCGGTAGCTGATTCCTGCCTGATCCAGCAGTCTCATCACATTTGTCTTAATCATCGGTGCTTTTTCACCTCTTCCACCTGCTCATGCAAGGGCTTGCGAACCTTCTTGCGTGTTACCTCCACGAGACCCAGAGCCGTCATATCTACTAAGGTGGTTTTTACCGGGTCCTTTTTCAGATATTCCTCCAGTTCCTCCATCAGCAGCTCCTTATCCCTTTTCAGCTCCATATCAATGAAGTCAATAATGATAATCCCCGACAGATTGCGCAGTCTGATCTGGCGGGCAATCTCCCTGGCCGCCTCCCGGTTCACCCTGAGGAAAGTCTCCTGTACCTGCTTCTTACCGGCGACCGCTTTACCGGTATTAACATCAATTACCGTCAAGGCTTCGGTCGGCTGGATGACCAGGGTTCCTCCGCTTTTCAGCCAGACCATGGGCCGCACCGCTTCCTCCAGCTTCTCATTCAGTCCGTACAGCTTGGCAAGGCTAAGAGTTTCATCCTGATAAAACCGCAGCTTACCCAGATCCTCCGGCTGATATACCTTGAGAAACTCCTCCATATTGGCGTAAAGCTCCTTATCATCTGTCACGAACTCCGACACATTCTCGGTATAGCTGTCCCTGATATCGCAGATATAGTTGGGAGGTGTACGGTAAAGCAGGGAAAAACAGCTCTGGTGTACTCCGAATTTTCGGATATTTTCATAGGCCTCTGACAGCTTCTCCATCTCGGCAACGATCTGTTCCTCGGGAATATAGGCTGCATTTGTCCGAATGATAAATCCATACTCCTTCTTCTGCATCCGCTTTGCAATTTCCTTCAGCCTCCTGCGCTCCTTCTCATCCTGGATCTTGGAGGATACTCCCACCGCTGGCTTTCCATAGGTGAGCGCGGCAAATTTACCGGTAAAATTAAGGTTCGTGCTGACCACCGGAGCCTTTGTCTTTACATCCTCCTTCGTTACCTGAACGATAAGCTCGTCCCCGATTTTCACTTTGGACTCGACTAGCTGTACCTCATCCCTTCTATATTCCTGTTCCCTTGCCATGATGGGGTAATGATTCTCGCTCATGGAATAATAGCACATTTTGCCGTCGGAGATTTCAACAAAGGCTGCGTTAATATTCTTTATAATATTTTTTACCTTCCCCAGATAGATGTTCCCCAGAATAGCATCTTCTTCCGAAGCATTCAGGGATACCTGGACCAGATCCTTGCCCTCAAAGGAGGCAGAAATTATTACATTCTCTTTTTTTGAAATTACCAGCTTGTTTTCCAAACCTGCTTCCTCCTTTGCCTTTCCTCTTTCTCCGTCCCATGGCATTTCCGGACGGTACGCAAGCATATGGTTACCGTTCCACCTGATCCAAAGCAGCCAGCTTGCCCGTCCCGCTGTCTCTGGTATACACCTCCAGACGGTGGACCTGCCATGCAAATGGATGATAGGGTACACCCAGATGGTTGGAAAAAGCTTCCATCACCAGCTCCGGCTTTAGATTAGCCGCACTTCCGGTTTCTGTCTGGAGATATACCTTGATGCCGTTCTCATAGACCTGCGCACTGCTTTCGGGTCTGCCGCCGCCGTCCTGCTTTGGCTCTTCTCTGAGATGCTCCTGCAGGGTAGCGCTCCGCTTGGCTTCATATTCTTCCCGGGAAAATGCCGTCAGCGTAACCATTGCCTTGATATCCACTTCTTTTTCACTCTTCTTTGTCTTTTTATCAACGACGATTTCCGGTAACTGCAGAAAATCCTGAAATGCCTTTTGAAAGCTGTCCTGTGAGGCAATATCCTCACGGATGGAATATCCGTCCTTAAGAGACACCAGGTAATCGGCCGAAGCCACCAGTGCCATGGCCGTTACTGCTTTTGTATTGGGCTCGGCTTCCAGCAGCGGATGATATCCAATGACCCGGAAGCCTTCGGTAATCACCGCATTCATCCGTTCCATCATTTTCTCCGGCTCTTCAGCCGACTTAAGCCCTATATCCAGATATTCGCTGTCACTGGTCAGACCGACGCCGAGGGGGGCCGCAAAGGACATAATCTGGTGGGGACTGAACCCCTTGCTGTATTCACTGTCTATATTCGCCCGCCGGAACAGCTTCTGAAAATATCTCATAACATCCAGATGACCGACGAATTTCATTGCACCGTATTTTTGAAATTTAATTCTTGCCTTCATCGGTACCCTCCCAATGCTCATTGATGTTCGTGAGCATTTGTTCATTAATATTCATGTGCATTTGCTCATTTGATGTTGATGAGCATTTGCTCACCTGCTCTTGGTGAGTATTTTCCGCCTCGTAGCACAAATCCTCTTCGAAACAGACCCCTCCGCCAAAGCCGTTCGCACCGCAATTGGCACAGGCCTGTCTGCAATTCGGGGTTACCTTTTCATTCCTGGCTCTCTTATATTCCCTCCAAAGAAAAGCCTTGGTTACACCTACATCGATGAAATCCCAGGGGAAAATCTCGTCCTCACTGCGTTCTCTGCTATTGTAGAATTCCATGCGGATACCATTCTTTTCAAAGGCTTTCATCCATTTGGAATAATCAAAATGCTCCGACCAGGAATCATAGAGGCAGCCCTCCTGATAAGCATCATAGACAGCCCGGCTTACTCTGCGGTCACCTCTGGCAAACACTCCCTCCAACTCGGTGAGCTCAGCCTCATGCCAGTTATATTTCAGGCTCTTGCGGTTTAGCTGCTCATTGAACTTGCCCTTGAGAAAGCGCTGGCGCTCCACATATTCCTTCCCATTAATCATTCCGGACCATTGGAAGGGCGTAAAAGGCTTCGGAACAAAGAAAGAAGAGCTGGCGGTAATGCTTACCTTGCCATTTCTCTGGTCCTTGGGTATCGTATAATATTCTCTGGCAATCCGGTCGGACAATATGGCAATCCCTTCGATGTCCTCCGGTGTCTCGGTGGGAAGTCCCAGCATAAAATAGAGCTTCACCCGGTTCCAGCCGCTTTGGAAGGCTTTCATAGCTCCTCCGAGTATGGCTTCCTCCGTCAGGCCCTTATTGATTACATCCCGAAGCCTCTGCGTTCCGGCTTCCGGAGCAAAGGTAAGGCTGCTTTTGCGGATATCCTGGACCTTGCTCATCACATCCAGCGCAAAGGCATCAATTCGCAGAGACGGCAGGGAAATGTTCACACCCTTAGAGCCGAATTCATCAATCAGGAAATATACCAGCTCCTGAAGGCAGGAATAATCGCTGGAGCTTAAAGAGCTTAAGGATATCTCCTCATGTCCCGTAGAGGAAAGCATCTCATAGGCACATTGCTTCAGATAATCGATGCTGCGCTCTCTGGTGGGACGGTAAATCATTCCCGCCTGGCAGAATCGGCAGCCCCGGATACAGCCCCTCTGTATCTCCAGTACAACCCTGTCCTGAGTTGCCTTAATAAAGGGCACCAGGCGTGCAGTCGGATAAAATGCTTCGCTCAAATTCATCTCCACCTGTTTCTTTACCAACCGCGGAGCATGCTCATTATTCGGTTCCATTCTTTCGATGGTACCGTCTGCCTTATATGTGACATCATAAAAAGCAGGCACATACATTCCTTCAATCTGTGCCACCTTTTCCAAATATTCTTTTCTTGTTCCCCCTGCCTTCCGGCATTCCTTATAGGCATCCAGAATCTCATGATACACCGACTCGCCTTCTCCGATATAGAAGAAATCAAAAAAGTCTGCAATCGGCTCCGGGTTATAGCTGCAGGGGCCTCCTCCGATTACAATCGGATGCTCCTCGGTACGGTCCTTGGCATAGAGGGGGATTTGGGACAGCTCAAGTACCTGCAGGATATTAGTGTAGCACATCTCATACTGCAGGGTAATTCCCAAAAAATCAAAATTCTTTACAGGCTCCTGGCTTTCCAGGGCAAACAGGGGAATCTTCTTCTCCCGCATGATCTTGTCTAAATCTACCCAGGGAGAGTATACCCGTTCACAATAAGTATCCTCGCGCCGGTTAAACATATCATACAGAATTTGAATCCCCAGATGGGACATGCCGATCTCATACACATCAGGAAAGCACATACAAAAGCGGATCTCCACCTTGGCAGGGTCCTTTATCTTCATGTTGACTTCCCCGCCGATGTATCTGGCAGGCTTATCAACCGTTAATAAAATTTCATCGGAAAGTGCTAGTTTTCTCATTCTTTCTCCCTTTCATCCATACAGATCGCAATACCAGGGATTTTGGCATTTTCAAAATCCTTTTCACACTTTATCCGGTATTCTACGATATTATAACTGATATGAGATGAAATTACAACGAACAAAAACCATATTTAATCCTTCAGCAAAGCAATGACGAAATTCTCCAGCTCCTTCAAACTGTCATTTCCCGTCACATATTCCTGAATCCTGGCAGGAGTAAAGCTTCCGATGCTAAAATCCAGCTTATCGATAAGAAATATGCTGAGAAACAGCACCAGAGCACAAACCGTACGAATGATTAGAAATCGAAAGGCAGCCATCTCTCTTAAGTTTTCTTCTTCCTCTGTTTCATATTCTCCTTCATGGAACAGCCGGAGAGGCTTTCCCTTCCGACCCTGCTCCTGCTCGGCATTCTGCAGTGCACTGTCCAGATAATAGCTGTCATAGGCTCTTGCCGTACTCTGCATCATACTTAACTGACGAAGGCAGGATTCTCTGGCCTGCCTGATGTATTCCGCTCTGGATACCGGTATGGAGGGATTGTAATAATCCAGAGACACCAAAGGACTTTCTGCCGCTGCCTCCGACGAACCGGACAGGATTTTTCCCGTTCCTTTATTCATACTGTTCTTCTGAGGTTTTCCCTTATCATAGATCTGTCCGGTCAGGAACAGATTCTCATTCATATTGTTATGTAAGCTTTTTTCTATCTGCTGTACCATCTTATCTTCAACCTTCTTATCCATCTGATACCTCCTCTCGAATCTGAGAAACAAACGATGCTTGTATTATCTGATTCATTATATTGTATCCAGAGGGCAGATATGACACATGTTATATGGTTTTACCGGTTCCGTTCCGGTACAGCCGATGCTTTTTGTCTTATCAATAATTGACAGTATGAACCATGCAGTCCATGGCATACCAATACCAATTCTTACTATAAGTATGATTTCGCCTGATCAACGGCTTATTATACCATGTACGTATGCGTCCATGATCTTGGTACTCCGTGCCAAGCTGCGCATACATCGGTATAATGCCTGGAGGCATTATACCTCGTCCACCATACGATAACCAACCCCAACCTCGGTTATGATATATTTTGGTTCTGCCGGGTTGGCCTCTATTTTCCTGCGTATATTTGCCATGTTAACGCGCAGGGTCTGATTTTCGTTAATATAGGGTCCCCAGATCTCCTTCATGATATAATCATGGGTCAGCACCTTTCCCACATTCTTGGAAAGCAATACGATAATCCGGTACTCAATCGGCGTGAGATGGATTTCCTTCTCCTCCACTTTGACAATACGCTTATCATAATCAATGCTTAAGCCCCCTACAACAATTTTATTTAACTCGGGATAGCTCTCTTCCTTCACTTTATGGCTATGCCTTACTGCGGTACGGATGCGGGCCAGAAGCTCAGAAGTACCAAAGGGCTTTGTAATATAATCATCCGCCCCCAGATCCAATGCCTCCACCTTCTCCCGCTCGTGTCCGCGGGCAGATACAACAATAATAGGGATATTGCTCCAGCCACGGATGTTCTTGAGTACCTCGATACCATCCATGTCGGGCAGCCCCAAATCAAGCAATATCAGGTCCGGACAATAGGAGGTAGCCAGCTTTATTGCATTCCAGCCATTCTCTGCCTTAATTACATTATAGTCATTGTGCGTTAATACCGTTGATATGAAATTGCTGATTGCCAGCTCATCCTCAACCAATAAAACTGACAGCTTATTAATCATTTTCATTCCCTCCCAATAATGGCAGCACAAAACGGAACACCGCACCGCCGTTTTCCTGATTAAAGGCTTCCATCTTACCCTGATGTGCCTTGATAATTGACATGCAGATGGAAAGACCGATTCCCATCCCTCTGGATGAGTCGGCAGTTTTCCTGCCATCGGGTACATAGGATTCAAACAGATGCGGGAAATCCTGTCCTGCAATTCCTTCGCCGTCATCAATCACTTCAAATACCGCCATACTGCTCTCTTTGCGTAATATCACCTGAATCAGATTATCACTGCCGGAATGCTTGATCGCATTCTCAATTAAGTTAATGATAACCTGCTCGATTAAGGTGGCATCCATCGGAACCATCAGAAGCTCCTCCGGCACGGATACACTAATTTTCTGGCTGGGAAACCGTTTTCGAATCCGGCTGATTGCTGCTGCAATAATTTCCTCTGCCGCCTCCGGAGTCTTGGTAACATTCGCAGTATCCTCGTTAATCCGGGTTACGGATAATAGATTCTCCACCATTCGAATCAGCCATTGGCTGTCGTCCTTGATATGGGAGATCAGCTTATCCTGTGTCTGAATATCAAGTGAATCCCGGTTCTCCAGTATTGCCGAGCTTGCCCCCAGAATTCCTGTCAAAGGAGTACGAAGGTCATGGGATATTGCCCTGAGAAGATTACTTCTCATCTTCTCCTTCTCCGTTTCGATGAGTATCGTCCGTTGTTCATCAGACAGTCTCTGCCGCTCCAGAGCCATGGCAACCAGTGAGCTGATCCGACGGAGAAATGCTCTGTCGCTATGGCTTAATACCAGACCCTTCCTGCAGGATATCCCGATCACTCCAAGAACATTCCCCTGGGATACCACCGGAATATAGTAGGCTTCCGCCTCCATGAAGGTATCCGTACCAGCACCGGCTCTTTTCTGATTCAGAAATACCCAATGGGCAACCGAACCTCCCTGCTCAGAGCTTAGAAATTCAAAGTCATCCTTCCCCGAGGGAAGGATTCTGTTCCCGGTAATGTCCTGGCTTGGATCATCGGTATAAAATATCACGGACCTGTTAAAAAGCCCGGCTATATACTCATTGGTCAGGCTCACAATATCCTCCAGCCCTCTGGTCACCAGAAGCTTTTTGTTAATTTCATATAATACCTCCATCCTCTGTTCCCGTTCCTGTGACAGCTCAGTCTGAGTCTTAGCACGGTGTGTCATGGTGCTTGTAATCAAGGCGGTAACCAGCATGGCAAAGAAGGTTATGACATAGTCCTTGCTAAATATCCGAAAGTCATAGTAAGGCGCCATAAAAAAATAGTTGTCTACCACAACACATAGTACAGATGCTACAATGCCATAAATATATCCGGAAGTCGTTCTGGAGATAAATAATACCGCCAGAATATATAGCATGATAAAATTCTGGTTGCGCAAACCATAAACTGACAGAAAATAGGAAAATATCGTGGTAGCAGTCAGTATTCCCAACATCTTTAAGGTATCATAAAGAGACAGGGAAACTCTCTTTTGATAAAAATTCTTTTGAAAACGTTGAAGGCAGTTATGAATATTGCCGTCCGGAATAATGTGAATCTCCGTATTTTCCAGCAGAGAGATCAATTTATCCTCAAGGTCTACTTCAAATAAGCTTCTCAGGCTCTTCCTGGTCCGGCTTTTTCCGATTACAATGTTGGTGACTCCTGATAGCTGTGCGTACTGGGCTACTGTTTGTGCAATATCCCGGCCGCTCAGGGTTACAATTTCCGCTCCAAGCTGTTCCGCCAGTTCCATATTCACCTGAAAGCTTTTCTTGGCATCCTCCTGCATTTCATTCTCATCATCCTCGACATACACAACCATCCAGGGAGCATGAAATGCCTCTGCCATTCGGGCAGTCCAGCGGATACATTTTGCGGAGGAAGGCGAGCTGCTGATACAGACCAGTATCTTGGTGTTGGCCTGTTTATCGGCAGGGACACCTTCCGACAGGTTATGACTGCTGATCCGGTCCGCTGCCTTTCTCATGGCAATCTCACGCAGCAGTCTTAAATTATCCCGGGTCATTACATATTTCCCTGAGAGCTGCCCGCCACGGACCAGCTCCTCCGGCCCGGCAGAGCTGATACTCCTTCGGCGGAGCAGCTCATCCGGCTCCATATCAATCAACTGTACCTTATCTGCCCGGTCAAAGATGTAATCCGGTACGGTCTCCTGTACATTGACCTGGGTAATACTCTCAACAATATCATTCAGACTCTCTATATTCCAGACATCCACGGTTGTATATACATCAATCCCGGCATTTAGCAGCTCCTCTACATCCTGATATCGTTTCCGGTTCCTGACTCCCGAATGATTGGAGTGGGCTAATTCATCCACAATAATAAGCCTGGGGCTTCGCTCCAGGGCGGCATCCAGATCAAATTCCGACAGCCCGTCCTGAACGGCTCCAATCTGTTTCAGCGGGAGAACCGGTAATCCCTGCAGCAGCTCCAGAGATTCAGGCTTTGAATCGGGATTGACATATCCGATTACCACATCCACGCCGATTTGGTACTGAACCTTGGCATCATCCAGCATCGCATAGGTCTTTCCTACTCCGGCTGCATAGCCAAAGAATATCTTAAGATGACCTTTCTGCATCCTCCCTGCCTCCTTTACTAATTCTTCAGATATTTTACAGCAATCTGGGTTCTGTGTTCCAGACCTGTTTTCTCCAATATGGTACTGATATGATTCCTGACCGTACCGTTGGTCAGATATAGTTTTTCCCCGATTTCCTTATTTGATAACCCTTCTGCGATAAGCTTCACAATCTCCAGCTCCCTCGGTGATAAAAGCATTTCAAACAAATGGCCCTCCGGGTGGCTGTGGGACACTCTGCTGCGTATGAACTCCAGGACATCAGCCTGGTAGACCGTACCTCCGGCATGAATAAGATGAATTGCCGACAATATCCTCTCTGCCGGGCTGTTCTTCAGGATATAGCCGTTGATACCGGCACGGAATGCCCGGAGGATCAGCTCCGGCTCATCAAAGGTTGTTAAAAGCAGCGGTACGGACAGCTTCTCCTCCAATATCCTCTGAGCTGCTTCAATTCCATCCATAACCGGCATTCTTATATCCAGCATTACCACATCCGCCTTGCGCTTTCTGCATAAATCCAATGCCTCCCGGCCATCACAGGCGGCTCCCAAAAAGTCCATATCCTTTTGGGTATCAATAATCATCTTCAAGCCTTCTCGAATAATGGCGTCATCATCCGCAATTATTACCTTTATCATAGTTCCCTCCATGATTTTGCTGCAGCAGCATCCTTTCCTGTCATTCGTATGTAAATATATTATTAACGGAAAAGCCCTTCTCCCCTTTGTTAAAGAAGCATTTTCCCCTGGCATTCACCGTACGCTCTTCCATCGCCTCAAGACCGAGTCCCTTCTCAAAGCTTCCCTCCTTGCTTCCATTATCCCGGTATTCCACCTTGATCAGCTTATTGTAGACATCGATACTCAAGGTGAAGATCGTAGCATTGGAATGCTTCAGCAGGTTGGTCAGGCATTCCTTGACATTATCATGAATACAGGCCCATATCTCCAGGTTAATGGCATTCAAGTCCCCGCTGGTAACCAGTTTTGCTTCTTTTCCATAGCTGACCTTGAACTCCTCCAGCACCGTCTGAAGCTCATTCAAGCCAATCAGATACTGCTCAACCCTTTCATCCCGAAGAGCCATCCTTATCTCATCAACGCCTCCCCTCAGATTGGCAATGGACTTACGGATGCTCTCCGAAGCCTTTTGGGGTTGATCCTTCATGATTAGAAGCGCCGCCTCCAGCATAATGATGCTTCCCGATATTCCATGCCCGACCTGATCATGTATCCGTGCTGCGATTCGGTTGCGTTCTTCGGCGGAAGCATGATACTTCAAGCTCTTCGTAAGATTTTTCATGTCCGCCAGCTTCTTGCCAAGACCCGTAATCTGCTCCTTCTGCTCCTCATTTATTTCTGTGATCATAACCAGCCTGCCAATGACCCACCGGCAGAACAAAATCATGGATACAAGGATCAGGGTAACAGCAAAGGCAGCTTTATCCGGCGGAAACATAAAGCAGGATAATAACAGAATCACTGCCAATATATAATAATACATCGTGGTTTCAAGGGTAATATCCAGCAAATGCAGCAGCAGTACAATATAGAGCGGAAACAGCTTCTCAATTCCCATAACAAAGCAGGCAATAATGCAGAGTACATCCATAATCCGAAGTATTCCGGCCTGCTTAAGAATACAGCCCAGTAAAAGCTCCAGAACAAATACGCAGGCAAAGCTAAGGATCGATATTACCGTTGATGTAATATCGACCTTAGCTGAATAAAATATTAGTATTGATGAGATGACAGCCACTATTTTCGCCAGAAAATAGAGAAAAGGCTTTTCCATACCATTACCGCCTAACTGTATTTTTAATTCATGTCATGATCTTGTTGCTCCATTCGGAGAATGCAAATGAACTTGCCTTCTCCTCGTTCCGCTTTCATTGTATCATGAACAAAAAACATGTTCATGATCTTTCTGCTCCATTCGGAGAATGCAAGTGAACTTGCCTTCTCCTCGTTCCGCTTTCATTGTATTGCGAAAAAAGAACTGCTCCGATTAAAAAGGAAAGAATAATAAATAAGGAAAGGATTATTATGTTTGGGTATATATTTGCTCCCTGATCCTTCTGTATTTTTCGAAACACATCCATAAACCAATATTGGGGCAATATCCGTGCCATATTCTGTAAGGAGGCCGGAGCCAAATCAATGGGGAAGTAGGCTCCGCCAAGAATACAGCCTATCGTGGAAAAACCGACTACAATTGCTGTTATTGCATTTTTTGATTTTGTAGACAAAGCGATCATAATCGAGAAGCAAACCGTAAACAGTGAAAACAGCACCAGCATAACTACGATAATTCCAATGGGTATCCCCGTATTAATCTTAGCATAATAAATATATGCGGTAAAAACACCAACCTGAAGAAAGCATAATAGCAATCCGAACACCCCAGTACCCAGGATATACTGTACCGGTTTTACCGGCGCCACCTGAATCCGGTGGAACACTCCTGTAACCCGGTCATCCGACACCATGAAGGCGAGTATAATACTGATTGCAAAAACAAACATCAGATAAAAACCAATGGAGTTCATAAATCCGTTCTTCCCGGCAACTTCTTCCAAATCTATTGTGGCAGCCGTTGACTGACTCAGATGCATTTTCTGTTTATGGTAATCCTGCAGCATCTGTTCAAACAAATCCTGATCAACACCGGACCATTGGCCTGGCTGCATACTGTTGTTTCCTCCGGCACCGGCCGCCAGTGTCCTAATACTGGTAATATAGCTGTTAAGATAGGCTTTTACAAATGCAGTATTCTCGTAATCCTCCAGGGAGGTCACAAGTATTTCAGGCTCCTTCATGCCAAGAAGCTGCTTCTGAAAATCTGCCGGTATTTCTATTATAACGGAAATATCCTTATCAAT
>JAEZFH010000275.1 GCA_023437885.1 Bacillota bacterium
ATCGGGCTGCAGAGCCAGTTAGAGGAGCTGTCGGCACAGGAAGAACAGATAGACCCCTCTGTTATCGAAGCTCTCCAATCCCAGCTGGATGCCGAGAAAGAACATAAGGCGGCATTGGAGCAGGATCTCAATGCCAAAATAGTAGAATTATTTTCCGCAAGGGATGAGGTAGCCGCTGCCGCAAGTGATTTAGTGGAAGCCCAATCCAGACTTGAGACAATAACCAACGAGCATGAACAGGAAAAGGCTCAGTTAAAAGCTTTTACGAGTGACTATGAATACTTGGAGCAGGAGCTGGAAAGTTCAAAATCCTCATTAGAAGCCGCAGCCGTTGAACTGGAGCAGATGAAGTCTTCCATGCAGCAGAAAGCTCAGGAGGCTGATCAGGCCCAGGACGAGATCCAAATCCTCAAATCTCAGCTTGAGCGTGCCCATGTCATGAACTTCGAGCAATCCGAAAAATTGGCTGCCATCAGCACTTATGCAGATGATTATAACAATCTGAAGGAAAAGCTGGCGTCCACCGGTACCTCCCTGCATGAAAAAACAGCCGAATTGGAAAAGGCGCAAAAAGAAATAGAGCAATTAAAGGATGAATTAGCCATCGCAATGGTTGCCGTTGATGAACAAGCGAAGCTGAAAGCCAATGAGAAGAGACAAATGGCCATCTTAAACCAAGCCTCCGAGATTTCCTACCAGGCATACTATGACATGTCCAGGATGCGCAACGAGGTTGTAGAATATATCCATGAGCACATGAAGGATTATTACCAACTGGTGAATGAGAATAATCTGAAAATGCGTGCCGCCATTGAACAGCGCCAGCTGGAATACAATCAGATTATCCGTGAGTTCTTTGCCAAGGCCTCCGAATACCGTATCAGTCTGTCGACCCTTGACAGTGATTACAATAATATGGCTGATTTTAATATGAATATTGATAAGCTATCCAACCGCATGAATGAAATTATGGATAATTTCATCGAGGAATCAAACATCCATCTTAAGGATTCCAATGTGAAGCTTAAGAAGAAGGACGACGATTTAAAGTCCGAGGAAGAGACCTCTGCTGAAGAGAGCTCCTCTGCCCACCATCCGGAAGAGATCACCAAGAAACCTTTTGTATTCAAAATTTCCGGTTGATATCCGAGTATTAATATTAAGAAGCAGTTTCAAAATTCCATTTTTGAAACTGCTTCTTTTTACTTAGGATGATATAAATTACCTGACGGGATCATGTTCCGTTTCCTCTATAGCTGGCATACCTTCCGGGGATTTAAGATGTTTTTCGGATCAAAGGCCTTCTTAATTCCCCTCATGATTTCAACGGTTGCCGGATCCAGGGACTCAAAGAGATAAGATTTCTTTGCATAGCCGATGCCGTGTTCGCCGGATACCTGCCCACGAAGCTCTCTTGCCTTTCCATATATCTTATCCATCGCTTCCGTCATTCTTTTTTGCCACTCTTCTTCACTTAACTCATCCTTCAGAATGTATGCATGCAAGTTTCCGTCTCCTGCGTGGCCAAAGCTTTTTATCCGGATATTAACTTCCTTATACAAGCCATGGATATACTCCACCATTTCATTGACACAGCTTCGGGGAACTACTACGTCCACCTCGTCCATATAGGTGGTGGAGCCTTTGATTGCCTCCAGGAAGGCACCTCTCGCCTTCCAGATGGATTCCTCCCTCTCCGTAGTATCGGAGATCAGGATATCAATTGCTCCCTGCTCAAGACAGATCTTCGCAGCACTTTCATATGCCTTCTCGATTTCCTGGGTGGTATTGCCGTCAAATTTCAGGAGAAGATAAGCATCTGCGCTGTTATCCGGGAATTTCTTGCCCAGGTATTTCTCCGCATCCATAATTACTTCCCTCTGCATAAACTCAATTGCGGTGGGAGCAGATTTTGATTTGATGATCATCGGAACGGTTCGGATTGCCTGCTCCAGGCTGGGGAAGGGAATCAGCAGGCTGATAGCCTTCTGAGGAAGTGGAATCAGCTTCAGCGTTGCCTTTGTGATAATTCCGAGTGTTCCCTCCGAGCCGACCATCAGATCCTTCATGGCATAGCCCGTACTATTCTTTACTACCTTGCCGCCGAATTCAACGATGGTTCCATCCGGCAATACTACCTCCAGACCACGGACATAATCTCTGGTTACTCCATATTTTACTGCTCTCATGCCTCCGGCATTGGTGCTGATATTACCGCCGATGGTTGCAGATTTTTCACCCGGGTCCGGAGGATAGAACAGGTCTCTCTCCTGGACATAGGCAGACAGCTCCATTAAGAGAACCCCCGGTTCCACGGTAATGGTAAGATTATCCTCATCCAGCTCAAGGACATGGTTCATCAGCGTGGTATCCAGCATAATACCATGCTCCATGGCTACGGAAGCTCCCACCAGACCGGTTCCCGAACCGCGGGGTGTTACCGGAATATTATTGATATAAGCATATTTCATAATCTCGGATACCTCCCCTGAGGAGATTACCTTAACTACAAGATCCGGATAGCTTGCGGTATCACTTAGCTCATCGTGGCTATATTCTTCATTAATGTTTTCCCCAAATAAGACCCGTTCCGGATCATTGATTAATTGACTGATATATAATAAATCATTCTGATCAATTCTTTTATAATTCATTGCTGCCTCCATTCCTGCGCATATCTTGCGCGCCTCTAATCTTCATATAAACTCACCCAGGCACCCAGGCTGCCCGCTGTTTCACCGGGTTTCCCTGTTACTCTTGATCTGGTTGATCAGGTTCGGAATAATCTCGTATAAGTCTCCGACCAGTCCGTAATGGGCTGTCTTAAAGATCGGCGCATTTTCATCCTTATTGATGGCAATGATGTGCTCGGAATTATTCATACCTGCGGTAAACTGTACCGAACCGGATACACCGACCGTAATAATCAGCTTCGGTCTTACGGTTCTGCCGCTTAAGCCTACCTGGCGCTTCGCCTCCACCCATCCGGCTTCCATCATCGGTCTCGTACAGGCAAGCTGTCCGCCCAGCAGATCCGCTAATTCCTGTACCATCTGCAGATCCTCTTCCTTCTTGATACCCCGGCCTGCAACCACCAGCACTTCTGCAGCTTCGATGTACTGCTCTTTTTCCTTCGCAATAATATCAAGAACTTCAATCTTACTTGCCAATTTTGCTGCCGGAACCTGGCAGGCGATGATTTCACCGGACTCGGCGTTACTTCTTCTGGGGGCATCCATGACCTTGTATCTGACGGTGGCCATCTGTGGTCTGTGATTCGGAGTCAGAATCTGTGCCATGATATTTCCTCCGAAGGCAGGCCGGATTTGAACCAGATCGGTCTCCTCGTTAATATCCAGGATGGTACAGTCAGCAGTAAGTCCTGTCCTTAACCTCGCTGCCAGTCTGGGCGCCAGCTGGCGTCCCACCGGAGTCGCGCCCATAAGAATTGCTGTCGGATGAAGTCTGGTTACAAAATCCTCGAGAACCGCAGTATAAGGCTCAATCTTAAAACGGTCCAAAACCTCATCCTCATATAAAAATACCTTGTCAACACTATAGTGGAGCAGCTCACGGCCGTTTTCCCCTATCTTATTGCCCATCATCACCGCATATACGGGATGATTGATCTTTGCCGCCAGCTCCCTGGCCTTGCCTATCAACTCATAAGTAACCGGATGAATCTGACCGTCAATGTGATCTACATAGACTGCGATACCCTTCCATTGACCTTTGTCAATTTTGGCAATTTCCTCTTCCACATACTCTACGGCCCCCTTGGGACCCTTTTTCACACAAATCTTACACATCTTGCAGGCTGCATTGATGTAAAGCTCTCCGTTCTTATTCTCCATTGCGCTAAAGGGACAGAGACGGATCATTTCCTCGATATTGCCCACTAAGCTTTGATTGATGACTAATTTCGCCATTGTCTTTCCCTCCTTTACAAATTTCAGTTCACATAGCTTTTTATGCAGCCGATCTGTAAGCTCCGTCTGGGCTCCGGTCCATTGCTCACGATGGGAATTCACCGCCGGAGGGAAGATACGCTGAACCTGTGTCGGAGAGCCGTTCAGTCCATAATGCTTCTCCTCCTGGTCCTCAAGCTGATCCAGGCTGATCACTCTGATTTCACGGTCCTTCGTCATCTCCTTCTTCAGATAAGAAGGGAGCCTCGGCATGAAGATGTCCTTATCCACCGACAGCAGGCATGGATACTGGATCTTTGCAATCTCCACCTCATGGGTCATATCCATCTCTACGGTAATTGCCCCCGCACCAAGCTCTACGATTTTTGATACATTGGATACGCTGGGTATGTTCAGATACTCGGATACCTCGGGACCTACCTGGGCAGTATCCCCATCCGTCGTCTGCTTTCCGCAAAGGATCAGGTCGAATTCTCCCAAGAGCTTAATTCCCTGGGAGATAGTGTAGCTGGTTGCAAGAACATCGGCACCGCCAAACCTGCGGTCCGATATCAAAACTCCTTCATCGGCACCCATAGCAAAGGCTTCCCTTATCACACTGGCGGCTTGCCCGGGTCCCATGGTCAGGACACTGATCTTGCCGCCCAACTCTTCCCGGATACGTAGTGCCGTCTCAATGGCATATAAATCATACGGATTCATCTTGGATTCAACGCCGTTCCTCTTTAATACTCCCGTAACCGGATCTACTTCCACTTTATTGCTGTCCGGCACTTGTTTAATACATACTAGAATGTTCATACTTCTCCTCCTTTTTCTTATCAAAGCTATTTTTCACAGCCATTCTTCACAGCCATAAAGCTTCTCTTCCTTCACTCTTTCGGGAATACCGCTGCAAGCGGCGCAAACAACACCGAAAGGCTATTAGAACTTAAAATCATTTTCACGCAGATCCCAAGAGTCTTGCACCAAGAAAGGTAACCATTCCCACAATCGCGACAAATAGTATAAAATATTTAATGGTTCCCTTCAGCAATACGCTTTCTTTTCCCTGAAGGCTTACTGCTGCTACCGCAACCGCGATACTCTGGGGCGAGATCATCTTGGCAGTAATGGCACCTGCGGTGTTGGATGCCGCAATCCAGGACTGATTTAAGTTAAGTGCAACCGAGGTCTCCAATTGGAGTCCGCCGAATAACACACTGGCAGAAGTTCCGCTGCCGGTGACAAAGGTTCCGATTGCTCCGAGGAAGGGCGCAAACAAGGGGTAAAAGGAGCCTGTCACGGTGACAAACATCAGGGCGATGGAGGATATCATTCCGCTGTAGCCCATCAGCTTCGCAGTTGCCATAATACAGATAATCGTAACGATTGTTTTGCTTAACTGTATCACGGCCTTACCAAAAATCTTAAACATATCCTGAAAACCTGCGCCCTGGAGCTTGCCTCCGATCAAGGCAGCGAGCAGGATCCATACTCCGGGAGTAGCCAACCAGGAGAAGGTATATGGTGCTGCATTCTCACCGGTATAGATATTCACTGAGGTTTTTACCAGGGTCAGGAGCTCATTCAATGGAGTAATCAGCTTTGAGGTTGCCAGCAGCAGAATAAAAATCAGAATGAAAGGACTCCAGGCCACCAACGCCTGCTTCGCGGTAATCCTTTCCTCCTGCTTTGCCTCCAGACGATACTTGGGATCAACCTCCCCCTTGCCAAATATCCTGGCGGTAACAAAGGTGCCAAGCATGGAGCACACGGAACCGATCACCACGGGGAGCTCTGCTCCAAGATACTTTGCCACCAGATATTCCGGCAGCAGGAAGGACAATCCGGAAATCAGGGTAATCAGCCACACCCCCTGAAAGGCTTTTCTGGACCTTCCGGTCAGATACACCAGAATAAAGGGTGTTAATAAAATAATCGGCGTTAGTATTAATACCGTATTCGTAGATAATCCGAAGACCTCCAAGCCGGTAATCTTTGACAGTGTTGTTGTCGGTATTCCGATGGAGCCGAACGCAGTAGGAGTCGCATTGGCAATCAGGCAGACAATCGCAGCAAAAACCGGATCAAAACCCAGTCCCCAAAGCATACTGGCAGGTATTGCAACCGCGGTTCCGAAGCCGGCCATACCCTCCATAAAGCCTCCGAAGCCCCAGGCAATAAATAATACCAAAACTCTTTTATCCCTTGTAACGCTTGCTAACATTTTCTTAATAACTTCCATATTGCCGGTTGATACGCAGACATTGTAGGTAAATATGGCTGCGATAATTACAATGATGATGGGCCACAGGGCCAATGCTGCTCCCTCGGCTGCCGCTGTTACACTATCCAGCAGGGGCATCTTCCATACGAATACCGCCAGAATATAAGCAATGGCCAGGGCTGCCACGCAGGCTTTAAAACCGGGGATTTTCAGAGCCGTCAAACCTACAATCAGCCAAATAATCGGCAATAATGCTAAAACAAAAGCTAAAGTCATATTCATAATTTTCTCCATTCCAGCGCGGTGTCAATGTCCTAAGACGAGTAATCCAAATGATTACGCAAACTGGTAGGACCAATTTTTATGATAAAAGAAAAGTTGCATAACCAGAAGTTTTGGCTAACCACGCGTGATAATTACTATCTGCAGTATAAGAATTATCACTCGTATCCATAGCTAAAACAGAGAGTTATGCAACACTCTGCTACCTTGAAATTGGTAGGACCACTTTGTAGCTTTATTATACTTTTGTTTTATTCCGCTGTCAACAAACGTCATTTTTTTAACAATTTCACTATAGCAGGAATGGAAGATATGTGCTATTTCCCAATCCCATCTGCCTTCTTATAAAGTTTTTCGTCAATTATGCCAAAGTGCTTATTAATAGCCTCATATGCCAGATTTTTATCCCTGGTAACCAGGCTTTTCATCATCGCATTATGCGCTTCCCTAAGGATAATTTTACTATCCGGCGAACTTATTATTTCTCTTCGCAAATCCGAGATAAATTGATCAATTAAGTCGGATAGGGCTTGTAGAATGCTTACGATCAATGTATTTTGAGAGGCTATGGCAATGGTATAATGGAGCTTTTTATCCAATATAATATTATTTTCCTCTGTGGTGTGCTCTAGTTCTTCCAGTACTTTGGCCAACTCCCTAATCTGTTCGTCTGTGATATTGTCAATGGCAAGCAGCAGGGCCTGCATCTCCAACCCCCGGCGAAGCTGGCTGATCTGCTGATAATTAATCTGGTTGAGTAAAAACATCATGGACATGGATTCCACCAGGTTATTCTCAAAGTTTCCGGTAAGATAATTCCCTGCCCCATGCTGGCTCGAGATAACACCCATAATATCCAGGGTACGAATTGCTTCGCGAACCGAATTACGGCTGACCTCCAGTATTTGAGACAATTCACGCTCTGCCGGCAGCTTACTGCCCGAGGTCAGATTTCCTTCCCGTATCTGATGCTTAATGTAGTCAATGACCTTTGTATATGATTTGGGCTGCTGTGCCTTCTCTTCCACCATATTCCTCCCTATCCCATCCGGCTGCTGCCTTATAGCGGCAGCCACTCCAGTACCCTCTGGATTTTCTCATCCCAATACTTCCACTGATGATCCCCGGGTGATTCCTCGTAGGTCAGGTCATACCCCAGCTCCTGAAGACGAGCTCTTGCCGTACAGTTCTGACTGTACAGGAAATCCTCGGTACCGCACCAGATATAAACCTTCGGGAGAGGCTTCCCGCTTTCCTTTAGTCTTCCTGCAACAGCCATAAGGTCCTCCTCCGAATTCTCCATTTCCTCCAGAGAACCGAAGATATTGCGAAATACGCCGCTGGGATCGTTAATTGCGCCGCTTCTGAGGCTTGCTGTCATATCCAGGGCTCCGGACAGGCTTGCCACCGCACTGAAGGTCTCCGAAGCACCAAGTCCAAGCTTTAATGCGCCTTACCCGCCCATGGAAAGTCCTGCCGCAAAGGTATCCTCTCTACGGTCAGACATATTCGGGAAGAATTCCCGGCAGATGGAAGGCAGCTCTATGGAGATAAAGGTCCAATAGTTTATTCCGTATTTCATATCCGTATAAAAGCTAAGATGGACGGTCGGCATAACAACAGCAATCCCCAGCTCGCTGACATAACGTTCAATGGAGGTTCTTCTCTGCCATATGGTATGGTCATCACTCATACCGTGAAGAAGATACAGAACCGGATATTTGCCGTCCTTCCGGTTTCCCTTCATTCCGATCTGCCCGCTTGTCCGCTGGGGCAGGATTACATCCATATTCATACTCATTCCCAATACTTCCGAGAAAAAATTAACATGTAACAGTGCCATAGTCTCTCTCCTTATATCTTATTTTGTATACGGACATCCGGCTTCTCCGCCCTGTCCGTACCCTGCGCAGAGGAAGCGTTCCCTCCGCATTTATATTTATTATATATTATCTTTTTGTAAATTTCCATACGACTTCCAAGATTTTGCTATGCAGTAATCAACTTCCGATTTTGCAGTTATTTGACAATCAAATGCATTATGATATAATAAAGCGTAGTGAACATGCTGCCAGCTTGCTTGCGGATTCCGATTGGAAGGGGAGATCATGAACCTGTTTTACGTTCATGAATAATCTTATGGATGATACCATCGTCTGTACACGTTTGAAAATATGAGTATATAAACCGTAATCTGCCATAATATATCAAGAATTTAAAATTTGGACTATGAATACATGTTACTCTGCAGAAAGGGACCGCATCATGTATTATCAAATTCAGGAGGAAATCACGAAAATCAAATCGGAGGAGGTCAATCCGGATATCTTGACCGTGGGCATAATTACTCTGGAGGAGCTGGAGTCCTGTTATGCACAATACGGCTTTTCCTATCTGACCCTGGCCGAATGCAGGAATGATGCCCAGCATATCCATGGCACCCTGAGTTCTTATAATGACTATCTCTTCGGGGTCATCACCGGTCTCAATCCAGGTCAGATTATTAAAATTCAGGACCGGATTGGAATCTATATTAAGAAAAATCTGTTGCTTATTACAATTATTGAAGACCGGGACGCCAGCACCAAGATGAAGCTTTTGGAGCTGCTTGAGCATCTGAACCTGTCCAAAATCTCTCTGGAACGCCTGATCTTCGGCTTTCTGGAGCGTTTTATCAATGAGGATTACACACTTCTCGTCGGTATTGAGGAGGAAATAAGCGCTCATGAGGATAGAATCAATGAATGCCGGCTTGAGAAAGATTTTAACCATAAAATCACAGATATAAGAAAACGACTCATGCTCCTTGATAATTATTATCAGCAGTTTGTTGCCATCGGTGAGGAGCTGGAGGAGAACAGCGCTGATATCTTCAGCGAGGAATCCCTCCATTTCTTTCATATTTTCGCAGACCGCGCCAACCGTTTGAGCAATAACACCCGGATGCTCCAGGAATACTGTGTCCAGGTACGGGAAGCCTACCATGCGCAATTGGAATATGATTTGAATAAAATCATGAAGATTTTTACTGTGGTAACTACGATCTTCCTGCCCTTGACCCTGATCGTAGGCTGGTATGGCATGAACTTTACTACCATGCCGGAGATAGCTTGGAAATACGGATATCTTTATGTTATAATATTAAGCATTATTGTAGCAATTATCTGCCTGATTTTCTTTAAGAAGAAAAAATTTATGTAGTGGTTTTACTGCCGGTATCACTGCCCTTATTTACAATTCATATAAAATGATATAACAATAGCCCCGCGCTATCCCAATCTGTGATGGGATAGCCAGGGCTAATATTTTATTGAATATAATTCTATAACTTCATATAGCCATAGCCGTTAACAATGGCTTCCAACCGCTGCTTGCCCTTACACATGGGGCAATCTCCTATGCTGTAGCTTCTGTAGTCCGGGATGTCCTTGGCCGTAAATATCGAATGCACCGGATTGCTGTCCACCCTGTCCACCG
>JAEZFH010000276.1 GCA_023437885.1 Bacillota bacterium
GTGAAGAAGATGGGGATGCTGATACGGCGCAATCTGGAGATGTCCAATGATTTTATAACCTTGAAGGAAGAGCTTTCCTTCGCCGAGGATTATCTGATGATACAGAAATTCCGGTTTGGGGATAAGGTACATAGTGTTATCAATTGCAGCGAAGAGCTTTTGAATCTGACCGTACTGCCTCTGACGCTTCAGCCAGTGATTGAAAATGCAATCATCCACGGTCTGGAAGGGGTAAAGGAGAACGGAACAGTAACCGTTTATGCCAGGCTAGAAGGGCAGAAGCTGGTGATAACGGTTGCGGATGACGGGAAAGGGATGGACCCGGAGAAGAGGATGCATTTGCTGGAGGATGGCAGCAGGCCGTGTGAAGAAAAGCGGATCGGCTTGCTTAATATCCATCAGCGGCTTCAGATTAAGTTCGGGAAAGCCTATGGCCTGAGCATCGAGGAGAATCATCCCAGGGGGACGATGGTTCATATCTGCATGCCAATTCTCCGGATGGAGAGGAATTAGCATTAAAGGTTTAGGAGGGTATTATGGAGTGGAAGATGAAGGTGTTGATTGCCGATGATGAGCCAAACATACGGGAAGGGCTGAAGACACTGGTTAACTGGGAAAACCTTCAGTGCAGGCTGGTAGGGGAAGCCCAGAACGGCGAAGAGGGGATGGAGATGATATTGTCTCTTCAGCCGGATCTGGTGATTGTAGACATTAAGATGCCGGAGGTTGACGGGCTGGAACTGATCGAACGGATCACCGGTCAGGGCATGGATACCAGATTCATTGTATTAAGCGGCTACCGGGATTTTGATTATGCCAAACGGGCAATGGAATGCAAAGTAAATCATTATATTCTCAAGCCCATCGATGAGCAGCTTCTGGAGCAGAAGATTTGTGAGATTTATGCGGAATGGGCGGAGCATAAGAAAAGGCAGGCTGCGCTGGAGCAGCAATGCCGGCTTTCCCGGGAGCAGGTAATACAATATCTTTCCATCGGACATGAAGCGGTGGACAGCTTTTTATACAGTACGGGAGGATATGGGGAATTAAACCGGTGGTATGAATTGGGTCTGCCCTGGCAGTCCTATACGATACTGCTGGTGGATGCCTGGGAGAGCAAGCTGAGCTTTCCGGAAAGAAATCTGGTAAAGCAGTTGTTTCATGAGACAGAAAAACAGTACCGGTGCTTTGAGATTGACGGAATGGTAGGGGTTCTGGTGAAAAACCGGCATTTTGACCGTCAAAGCGGAAGTCTTTCTCTTCTGAGAGACCGGATCGTGGGGAGAATTGACCGTGAAATCATGATTGCGGTGGGAATTACCGTAGAAGAGCTGGATGAGGTGAGAAAATCCTATGCCTATGCCAGATACCTGATGGATAACCGTTTTCTGTATGATAACCTGAGCATTTTGCGGGAGGAAGCCATCGGTCAGGGCCGGGAGGAGCAGCCACAGGCCACCTACCGGGAGGATGTTCAGGAGCGGCTGTACCAGGCCGCCTGTACCGGACAGCCGGCACAAATCAATTTCCTTCTGGAGGAAGTCAGAAGCCATATGGAGAGATGCCGGTGGAATGCGGAGAAGATCAAGGCCTTCTACCTGCATATGTATGTCAGTGTTATGACCTCACTGATCAAGAACCAGCATGGAATTCTGGAACAGGAATTTCTGAGTCCAAAAATTTTTGAGGGGTTTTATCAGCAATCCAATCTCCTTAAGCTTCATGGCTTCATCAAGTACCAGTTTATGACCATCTGCAGCTGTCTCGAACAGAGGAAACCGCAGAATACTCTTGGCAAGGTGATTAATTATATGGAGCATCATTTCCGGGAGGACCTGACGATAGAAGCTCTGGGCATCATCTTCCACTACAGCAGCAATTATCTGGGAAAGCAATTGAAGAAGGAAACCGGGAAATCCTTCAATACCATTATGGATGACCTTCGTATCAAGGAAGCGCAGAGGCTGTTGGAAAATCCGGGCTTAAAAATCTATGAAGTATCGAAAATGAGCGGTTTCCATGATCCGGATTATTTTGCCGCAAAGTTCAAAAAGCTGTCCGGTCTGTCCCCGAAGGAATACCGTGCCATGTATGGGATATAGGCACTGCTGTTTTTTCGGGGTTTGACAGCGGATTATTAAGGTGTCCAGCGGGCACCTTTTTTTATATAATAAAAAGCGTAGTAGAGTGTAGTGAGGGATAAGCACTCGTACAGCAAGCTGCTCGCGACCATGTGGTCAGAGTTGGGGATCAGGAAGAGGCTTTTGATTTGTAATCGAATTAAAGAATAGAAAGCTGAGCGGATATCATGAACAAAGCTTGTGATTAGGATAATTATGACATCAAGTGAAACGGGGGTTGGACAATGATGAAAGAAGATAGAAAGGCTGCTGTGAGGTACAAGCGGCTGATTAAGACGGTAAAAAGACAAAAATACTTGATTCTGATGATCACTCCCTTTCTTGTGTGGCTGATCATCTTCCGATACATACCGATCTCAGGATGGATTACGGCGTTTCAGGATTATAAGCCCCGGGCGGGTATGGGGATGTTTGATTATCCCTTTGTGGGGCTGAGCCATTTCATCAAGCTGTTTCAGGATCCCATGTTCTATCTGGTGATGCGCAATACCCTGGCCATGAGCCTGATGCAGATGGTCTTTGGTTTTCCTCTGCCTATTATTCTCGCTATCTTGCTGAATGAAGTAAAAAGTATTAAGTATAAGCGGTTTGTGCAGACCTGCACCTATCTGCCGCATTTTGTATCCTGGGTAATTGTTGCGGGCATTTTTACCACCCTTTTGTCCGGGGACGGAGTAGTGAACGAGATTTTAAGAGTGACAGGTATTCTGAAGGAGCCGATATCCTTTCTTTCCCTGCCGAAATTATTCTGGGCGATTTGCACCAGTGCTGAAATCTGGAAGGAGCTAGGGTGGAATTCCATCCTCTTTTTGGCAGCGATTACCTCGATTGATCCCACGCTTTATGAGGCGGCGAATGTGGATGGAGCCAGCCGCTGGCAGGCAATCCGGCATATTACCCTGCCGGGAATTTCAAGCACCATTCTGGTTGTATTAGTTCTGGACATCGGTTGGATGATCAGCATCGGCTTTGAAAAACAGTATTTGCTGAGCAACGCGCTGGTACAGGATTATTCCAAGGTTCTGGAACTTTATGTTCTGGATTATGGCATTAAATTAGGCAGATATTCCTATGGTACGGCAATTGGTATGTTTACCTCCGTCGTCAGTCTGGTCCTGCTCTTCACCGCCAATAAAATAGCGAAACGGTGGCAGGGAGAATCTGTTCTCTAATTATCCATAGTGAGGAAGAAAACATGATAGAGCTGTTGCAAGCGGCAGAATGGAGGCAAAAATGAAGACACTAACCCTGCAGAGGGGAAGAAAGGGCAGGGACCGGATTGTAGATGCTGTCATCTGGCTCCTTTTATTTCTCTTAGTTGTCATAACCCTATATCCTTTTTTGAATGTCCTGGCCATGTCCTTTAATGATGCCAACGATACCATTAAGGGAGGGATCCAT
>JAEZFH010000307.1 GCA_023437885.1 Bacillota bacterium
TTGGTATCGTCTGCGATCATATGATGTTAGCTGCAAGGGAATTAAACATCGGTAGTGTAATGATTGGATTATTTGACCCCGCTATAATTAGAAAAGAATTTTATATACCGGAGTACATAGAACCAACAGCATTGCTCATTCTTGGCTATCCAGATAAGGGGTTTTTAAGTCCAGAGCGCCACAATACAGAAAGAAAATCCCTCGCTGAAACAGTGCAATATGAAAAATACAGTGAATAAAATGTGCCTTGCGGGATCATAAAGACCGCGATTTTGCTGGTAGGATGGTGTAAACCCAAATAGTATTTGGTAGCAAAGCGGTGGTATTGAATTATGAAAATCAAAGCCGCCGCCTTTCTGCTCAGCGGAGGACGTAATAAACGCGCCTGCAAACATGATGAACGTAGGTATAATAATGATTAAGTGTACAAATTGCTATGCTTTTTTCAAAACAAACGGTAAAGGAATTATGCGACGGACTGGATTTGTGTATTATAAATTTTTACGACTGTGATTTATTCCGCAACCTGTCGCCAGAAATAGAATAGTATAATTTCTTCCCTTTTGAGATTTCTTTACGCAGAGAAAATGCAGACTCACAATTTTTAAAATGCAAAAAATTGTTCGTTAGAAAAGCCTCCCTTCAAGGGAGGCTTTTCTAAATTGTATATATTTGTTTGTATAAATCAAAAAAACTCAATAAATTTGAGTTGACAGTTGAAAAAAAGTATGCTAGTATGAAAGATGCACTATTGTGGTGTTGTATGCCTATCATTAATATTATAGCATATATAATTGAAATTGAAAAGTAGTTTTTTATTCAGTTTTAGGATTATGATGGAAAAAGCGCCATTTTGGTCCAACACTTATAAAAATCAAGGGGTGAAAACGTCAATGGACAAAAACAGAATGCATCCAATTAAGGTTGGTAATAACGTTAGAATGAGTTACTCCAAGCAGAAGGAAGTCCTGGAGATGCCCAATCTCATTGAAGTACAGAAGGATTCCTATCAGTGGTTTTTGGATGAGGGACTCAAGGAAGTATTTGATGATATTTCTCCGATTGCAGACTATAGCGGGCATTTAAGTTTGGAATTCGTGGACTTCGCGTTATGTGAGGATGACATCAAATATACGATAGAAGAATGTAAGGAAAGAGATGCAACCTATGCGGCGCCTTTGAAGGTTAAGGTAAGACTCCATAATAAAGAAAATAACGAGATCAACGAACACGATATTTTCATGGGAGACCTGCCCTTAATGACAGAGACAGGTACCTTTGTAATCAATGGTGCGGAGAGAGTTATTGTCAGCCAGTTAGTACGTTCCCCCGGTATATATTATGCAGTAGATCACGACAAAATAGGTAAGAAATTATTTTCTTCCACAGTAATACCGAACAGAGGCGCATGGTTGGAATATGAAACAGATTCCAACGATGTCTTTTATGTACGTGTTGACCGTAACAGAAAGGTTCCGATTACGACCTTCGTAAGAGCCTTAGGCTATGGTACCAATGAAGAAATCAAACAATTATTTGGTGAAGAGCCCAAAATCCTTGCCAGCTTAGCAAAGGACCCCTCTACAGCAAAAGACCCGACCGGCAGCTATCAGGACGGTCTTCTTGAATTATACAAAAAGCTTCGTCCCGGCGAGCCGCTGGCAGTTGAGAATGCGGAATCCTTATTGAACAGCATGTTCTTTGATGCCAGAAGATATGATCTGGCCAAGGTGGGCAGATATA
Source organism: Bacillota bacterium (assembly GCA_023437885.1). Classification (GTDB taxonomy): domain Bacteria; phylum Bacillota; class Clostridia; order Lachnospirales; family Lachnospiraceae; genus Mobilitalea. Next base: position 1,744 of record JAEZFH010000307.1, read on the forward strand.
AATTTAATAAAAAGCTCCACTTCCGCAACCGTATCACAGGCTTTGTGCTTACGGAGGATGTGGTTGATAAATCTACGGGCGAGATTATCGCAGCAGCCGGAACACAGGTGACCGATAAGCTGGCCAGACAGATTCAGAATGCGGCTGTGCCTTATGTTATGGTACAAGCGGAAGAACGCAATGTAAAGATCATCTCCAATATGATGGTTGACATCACCCATTATGTGGATGCCAGCAGAAAGGAACTGGGGATTAACGAGGACGTTTACTATCCGGTTCTTAAGGGGATTCTGGAGAATAACAACAGTATCGAAGAGATTAAGGAAGCAATAAAGAAGAGCATTAATGAGCTGATTCCGAAGCACATTACCAAGGAAGATATCATTGCTTCCATTAATTATAATATCCATCTGGAGTATGGCATCGGCAACTCGGATGATATTGACCATTTAGGCAACAGAAGAATCAGAGCGGTGGGCGAGCTATTGCAGAACCAGTACCGTATCGGTCTGTCCAGAATGGAGCGTGTGGTTCGCGAAAGAATGACAACGCAGGATCTGGAGGGCATCAGTCCCCAGTCCCTGATCAATATCAAGCCGGTAACTGCAGCCGTGAAGGAGTTCTTCGGAAGCTCCCAGCTGTCCCAGTTCATGGACCAGCACAATCCTTTGGGTGAGCTGACCCACAAGAGACGTCTTTCTGCTTTGGGTCCCGGTGGTTTGTCCCGTGACAGAGCAGGCTTTGAGGTACGAGACGTTCACTATTCCCATTATGGAAGAATGTGCCCCATTGAGACCCCGGAAGGTCCTAACATTGGTTTGATCAACTCTCTTGCAACCTATGCAAGAATTAATGAATACGGCTTTGTTGAAGCACCTTACCGTAAGGTTGACAAGGCAGACCCGGTGAATCCGAGAGTAACGGACGAAGTAGTATACCTTACTGCGGATGAAGAAGATAAATATGTGGTAGCGCAGGCGAATGAAGAGCTGGATGACAGAGGCTATTTCGTTCGAAGCAGCATCTCCGGCCGTTACATGGAAGAAACCTCCGAGTATGAGAAACACAAAATCGATTTAATGGACGTATCCCCGAAGATGGTATTCTCCGTGGCTACTGCTCTGATTCCCTTCCTGGAGAATGACGATGCGAACCGTGCCCTGATGGGTGCCAACACGCAGCGTCAGGCAGTTCCGTTGCTTTTGACCGAGGCACCTGCGGTAGGTACCGGTATTGAAGCCAAAGCGGCAATTGACTCCGGTGTATGTGTTGTTTCCAAGAAATCCGGTGTGGTAGACCGTGTTACCGCCAAGGAAGTTGTAATTAAGAATGATGATAATACAAAGAGCTCCTACCGTTTGGTGAAGTTCGCCAGAAGCAACCAGGGAACCTGTATTAATCAGAGGCCCATCGTTGCCCGCGGTGACAGGATTGAGGCAGGCCAGGTAATTGCGGACGGCCCTTCCACCTCCAAGGGAGAACTGGCACTTGGTAAGAATCCGCTGATCGGCTTTATGACCTGGGAAGGTTATAACTACGAGGATGCGGTACTTCTTAGCGAGCGTTTGGTGCAGGAGGATGTATACACCTCGGTGCATATTGAAGAATACGAGGCAGAATCCAGAGATACCAAGCTGGGACCGGAAGAGATTACCAGGGATGTTCCCGGCGTCGGTGACGATGCATTAAAGGATCTGGATGAAAGAGGTATTATCCGCATTGGTGCCGAGGTACGTGCGGGAGATATCCTGGTGGGCAAGGTTACACCCAAGGGTGAGACGGAGCTGACCGCAGAAGAGAGACTCCTTAGAGCCATTTTCGGTGAGAAGGCAAGAGAGGTAAGAGATACCTCCCTTCGTGTTCCTCACGGTGAATATGGTATTATTGTGGACGCCAAGGTATTTACAAGGGAGAACGGCGATGAGCTGTCACCCGGTGTAAACCAGACCGTTCGTGTATATATTGCCCAGAAGAGAAAGATCCAGGTAGGAGATAAGATGGCTGGCCGCCACGGTAATAAGGGTGTTGTTTCCCGCGTATTGCCCGTAGAGGATATGCCCTTCCTGCCCAACGGAAGACCGCTGGATATCGTACTCAATCCGCTGGGTGTTCCTTCCCGTATGAATATCGGACAGGTACTTGAGATTCACTTGTCACTGGCAGCCAAGGTACTGGGAATTGATATTTCCACCCCTGTATTTGATGGTGCCAATGAGTTTGATATTATGGATACCCTGGAGATAGCCAATGGCTATGCCAACTCTACCTGGGAAGAATTTGATGAAAAATATAGAGATAACCTGGATCCGGAGCTGATGGATTACCTGAAAGACCATCCGGAGAACAGAGAAGACTGGAAGGGCGTACCGATCAACCGTGACGGTAAGGTAAGGCTTCGCGACGGAAGAACCGGCGAATACTTTGACGGTTCTGTAACAGTCGGCTTCATGCATTACCTGAAGCTCCACCACCTGGTAGACGATAAGATCCATGCTCGTTCCACAGGACCTTATTCCTTAGTAACACAGCAGCCTTTGGGCGGTAAAGCACAGTTCGGCGGTCAGAGATTCGGTGAGATGGAGGTTTGGGCTCTGGAAGCATACGGAGCGGCTTACATTCTTCAGGAAATCCTTACCGTTAAGTCTGACGATGTTACAGGACGTGTTAAGACTTACGAAGCAATCATTAAGGGTGAGAATATCTCAGAACCCGGTATTCCGGAATCCTTTAAGGTATTGCTTAAGGAACTTCAATCTCTGGCTCTTGATGTTACCGTTCTGGATGAGAACGGCAACGAGGTGAAGATGACAGAAAGCATTGACTTTGGTGATTCTGATTTGACTCCATTAATAGAAGGCGATAATAATTTCAGATATGATGAAGGCTATGAAGATGCCGGCTTCACACAGACCAATGCAGAGGATATTGATTCTGAGATTTTCGATATTTACGAAGATGAATCAGAGGAGACAGAGGATACAGAGGATATCCTGGACGACGGAATGTATGAGGATGAAGAAGACGAGGAGCCGGCAGAAGACATATGTCCGGGCTGCGGTGCAGTCGTTGCAGAAGGAAGTAAGCGATGTAAGGCCTGCGGGCAAGCTTTAACCGGCAGATAAAGACCTGAATGTCATATAACGAAGAAGGCCTGACCGCAGGCACAGCAAAGTGTCTGCAGTCAGGAATAATTGAAGGGAGAGCCAAAGGATGTCTGAGATGATCAACAGTATTCAAGAGATAACCTATGATGCAATAAAAATTGGTTTAGCTTCGCCTGAAAAAATCAGAGAATGGTCAAAGGGAGAAGTCAGAAAGCCGGAGACAATCAATTACAGAACCTTGAAGCCGGAAAAGGACGGATTGTTCTGTGAAAGAATCTTTGGACCCAGCAAGGACTGGGAATGCCATTGTGGAAAATATAAGAAAATCAGATATAAGGGCGTAGTCTGCGACCGTTGCGGTGTTGAAGTGACGAAAGCAAGCGTACGCCGTGAGAGAATGGGTCATATCGAGCTGGCAGCACCGGTTTCCCATATCTGGTATTTTAAAGGAATACCAAGCCGTATGGGTCTGATTCTCGACCTTTCTCCCAGAACTCTTGAGAAGGTTCTGTATTTTGCATCCTATATCGTATTGGACCGGGGCACTACCGATTTACAGTATAAACAGGTTCTGAATGAGAAGGAAAGACAGGAAGCCGTCGAGAAATACGGATACAGCAGCTTCCGTCTCGGAATGGGTGCGGAAGCGATCCAGGAGCTCCTTCAGGCTATCGATCTTGAGAAGGAATCCAGGGAATTAAAGAGGGGCTTAAAGGACTCCACCGGCCAGAAGCGCGCAAGAATTATCAAGCGCCTGGAGGTTGTGGAAGCCTTCCGTGAATCCGGCAATAAGCCGGAATGGATGATTCTGTCCGTGATTCCGGTAATCCCTCCGGATCTGCGGCCGATGGTTCAGTTGGACGGCGGACGTTTAGCCACCTCCGATATGAATGATCTGTACAGAAGAATTATCAACCGCAATAACCGTCTGAAGAGATTGCTGGAGCTGGGTGCACCCGATATCATCGTGCGCAACGAGAAAAGAATGCTCCAGGAAGCGGTGGATGCGTTAATCGATAACGGCAGAAGAGGAAGACCGGTAACCGGACCCGGTAACCGTGCTCTGAAGTCTCTGTCCGATATGTTAAAGGGTAAGCAGGGACGTTTCCGTCAGAACCTGCTTGGTAAGCGTGTTGACTACTCCGGCCGTTCCGTTATCGTAGTCGGACCGGAATTAAAATTATATCAGTGCGGTTTGCCCAAGGAAATGGCAATCGAGCTGTTCAAGCCCTTCGTTATGAAGGAGCTGGTGGCAAGAGGAACCGCCCACAATATCAAATCCGCCAAGAAGATGGTGGAAAGACTTCAGACTGAGGTATGGGATGTTCTGGAGGAGGTTATTAAAGAGCATCCGGTTATTTTAAACCGTGCCCCAACCCTTCACAGACTTGGTATTCAGGCATTTGAACCCGTGCTGGTAGAAGGTAAGGCAATTAAGCTTCATCCCCTGGTATGTACCGCTTATAATGCGGACTTCGACGGTGACCAGATGGCGGTGCATTTGCCGTTATCCGTAGAAGCTCAGGCAGAATGCCGCTTCCTGCTTCTTTCCCCGAATAACCTGCTGAAGCCCTCGGATGGTGCGCCGGTAACGG
>JAEZFH010000378.1 GCA_023437885.1 Bacillota bacterium
GCTTTCCGCCGCTGGGCTTTTTGACGTTTTTCTTCAGGGTATAATCGATCTCTACCTTTTCCGCCGATCTGGAACCGGAATAATATGCGGCAAGCCTTGCAGCTTCTTCATAGGTACGGTCAGGCAGTTCGCCCCCGGAAGCCTTTACAATAACATGGGAACCGGCCTGCTTCTTTGCGTGGAACCACCAGTCACCGCCGTCTGCGAATTGGAAGGTCAGCTCGTCGTTCTGATAATTATTTTTACCGACATAGATATGATAGCCGTCAGAGGAGAGATAGTGGAGGGGCTTGCTTTTGCTGCCGGATTTCTTTAAAGAAGCCTTTTTCTCCAGCTTCTTTGAGCCGCTGGTGAAACGGCGCCGGATATACCCGTACTCCGTCAGCTCCTGCTTTAGAGCGGTCAGATCCGCTTCTTCCGTAGCTATATCGAGAGCCGTCGGAATGGATTCCAGATGGGACAATTCATCCTGGGTCTCCGATAACTGTGTGGTCAGGGCGTCATAGGTACGCTTCAGCTTATTGTATTTCTCGAAATACTGCTTGGCGTTGTCCATGGGAGTAATGGTAGGGTCCAGGGGAATGCTGATATCCTCGTTGGTATAGTAATTTACTGTATTGAGCACCCTTGCACCCGGCTCCAGCCCATAGCCGTAGGTGGTGATCAGCTCTCCGTATACTTTGAATTTCTCCCGCTTTTCCGTATCCTGCAACTGTCTTCGCTGCAAATCATATTTTTTGCTGGTACGGTCCAGAGCATTGGAGACAATCTTACGAAGGTCGGCGGATTTCTGGCGGATGCGGGCAACGGAATTTTTGGAGGCATAAAATGCCTCCAGCAGGGCGGAGATACTTTCATAATGCTGTATCTCATGGTTGGCGTAGCAGGACAGCGAGACACTGGAGAACTCCACAGGGACACCGTCTTTCGAGACGATGTTCGGTGTGAATTCTCCCTTTTTAACATCATCCATCATACGGGCAAAATTCTTATACAGATGCAGACCGACAACCTCACTCAGGGTCTCGGTATAATCGCCGGGATCAATGGAGGCCCGGCAGCAGATTTCGTTTGCCAGCAGGGGACTGATTCCGGTCAGGTTACTGTAAATGGCCTTGGCAATGGGCATGGATTTGGCTGTCATGATTTTATGGAAGGTTTCAAAATCGACAGTAAGAGGGTCCAGTTTCTCGGTGGTAGAGGGAATAAAGTAATCCCTGCCAGGTAAAACCTCCCTTACAGAGCTGACAAATTGATTGATTCTCTTGATGCTGTCAAGAATCACCATATTATCATCGCAGAATATGATATTGCTGTGCTTGCCCATTAATTCAATGATCAGGTGCTTGGTACACAAATCACCCATTTCATTGAGATGCTCCAGCTTGAAATTAACGATACGCTCCAGACCGGGCTGTGAGATATCAAGAATTCTGGCACCGTTCAGATGCTTGCGAAGCAGCATGCAGAAATTTGGTGCAGTCATGGGGCTGGGCTTATTGGTATCGGTCAGATAGATCAGCGGGAGACCGGCTCCGGCGGAAAGCAGCAGCCGGTACTGTCCCCGTTCCGGTCCTTTCATCGTCAGGATTAATTCATCCTTCTCCGGCTGTGCGATTTTATTAATTCTTCCGCCAAGCAGGGTTTTTCTTAGTTCCTCTATTACATTCGCAATTACAACGCCATCAAAAGCCATAGCTGTAAATCTCCTTTTATCTGGATATCATTTCTTATGCCTGGGTCGGTCGGCTGGCCAGATCTTCCTTCCTAAGAAAGAAAGAGCGGTAACCTTGTTTCCATCAGGGGAAGGGAGGATGCTTCCGGCAGTCCGTTTACCTTAATAAAATACAAATGCATAAGGAATGTTCTATTTTATTGAACTCATAATCAAGAATTATAGCATATTTGTTCCAAAATGAATACAACTTTATAGGGAATTGAATTATATGGCTATAAAAGAACCGTTTCAGTAAAGATATTTTTGCTGAAACGGCTCCTGCTGGCGCTGTATTTTTGTGTCTGAAAAGCAAGGATACACCGCTGGTAGCTAAAATTCTCGCCGGAATAACAGTGGTCTATGCGCTTTCGCCCATTGATTTGATTCCTGATTTCATACCAGTACTGGGATATTTGGACGATGTTATCATTTTGCCCGCGCTCATTGCGCTGACAGTGAAGCTCATACCCGAGAAAACCTTCAGCCGCTGTAAAAAAGAAGCAGAAGATATGTGGAACAACGGAAAACCAAAAAACTGGTATTACGCAATTCCTATTGTGGCAATATGGTTGCTAGTTCTCTGGCTGGTCATTAATGCAATATTCTTTTAAAACTGTTCTCAAATTCTGATTGGAACGCCCAAAGGGAAGGCAGCCTGGCAAAGCTTGCCTATGGAACCTTGTCGCAGCCATCAGATATTTTGATTGCAAAAGTCCAGGTATTTATTCTGTGATATAACCACAGGATATAGATACCATGCAAATTTGCTATAGATATGGAATAATTATTATGGTGCAGTTCTATTGCATTAAAGTGAAAAAGTATTTATAATAAAAAAAGCAAATACAAAGGCGCATTTGTTTTTTTAATGCGCTTTTTTTGCGTATCATTGGATAAACTAAAATATTATTTTAATCAAAGGAGATTAAACTATGGGATATGTTGATGAAGTAATTGACCTGGTGGTTAAGAAAAACCCGGCAGAGCCTGAGTTTCATCAGGCTGTGAAAGAAGTGCTGGAATCCTTGCGCGCAGTAGTAGATGCAAATGAGGAAAAATTCAGAAGAGAAGCTCTCCTGGAAAGACTGATTGAGCCGGACAGACAGATTAAATTCAGAGTGCCGTGGGTGGATGACAACGGCAAGGTGCAGGTAAATACCGGCTACCGCGTACAGTTCAATAATGCAATTGGTCCTTACAAGGGCGGCTTACGCCTTCATCCTTCTGTAAATCTGGGTATTATTAAATTCCTGGGCTTTGAGCAGATTTTCAAGAATTCATTAACAGGTCTTCCCATTGGCGGTGGTAAGGGTGGCTCTGACTTTGATCCGAAGGGCAAGTCAGACAGAGAGGTTTTGGCGTTCTGTACCAGCTTTATCACGGAACTTTATAAATATATTGGTGCGGATGTGGACGTACCGGCAGGCGATATCGGAACCGGCGGAAGAGAGATCGGTTATATGTACGGCCAGTTCAAGAAGATCAAGGGTACTTATGAGGGCGTACTGCCCGGCAAGGGCTTAACCTACGGCGGCTCTCTTGCAAGAACGGAAGCAACCGGCTACGGCTTATTATATCTGGTGGAAGAAATGTTAAAATGCAATGACAATGACATTAAGGGCAAGGTATGTACAGTATCCGGTTCCGGTAATGTTGCCATCTATGCGATCCAGAAGGCGCACCAGTTAGGTGCAAAATGTGTGACCTGCAGTGATTCCAATGGCTGGGTATATGATCCGGACGGCATCGATGTTGCTGTACTGCAGGAAATCAAGGAAGTAAAGAGAGCCAGATTAACCGAGTATAAGAAGTACAGGCCGAATTCCGAGTATCATGAGGGCAGAGGCGTGTGGACAGTAAAATGTGATATTGCACTTCCCTGCGCAACTCAGAATGAGCTTCTGATCGAGGATGCGAAAGAGCTGGTGGCAAATGGCTGCATCGTTGTTGCAGAAGGTGCCAATATGCCTACAACACTGGAGGCAACCGAATATCTCCTGGAGAACAAGGTATTATTTGCTCCCGGCAAGGCAGCGAATGCAGGAGGCGTTGCTACCTCTGCTTTGGAGATGACACAGAACAGTGAGAGATTAAGCTGGACCTTCGAAGAGGTGGATGCGAAATTAAAGCAGATCATGGTTAATATCTTCCATAGCATGGATGATGCCGCCAAGAAATACAATGCTCCCGGCAATTATGTAGTCGGAGCCAATATCGCAGGCTTTGAAAAGGTTGCCACTGCAATGATGGCACAGGGTATCTGGTAATATTCACATAAAATTAAAGAGATTGAATTAAATTAAATATTATGAGCATGATTTTGTTCATAGGGAAGCTGTCTTTCATAGAACGGTGGGATTTCACCGTAATATTTGAGACAGCTTTTTTGATTATATCATATATTTTTTTGCTTGTTGTTGTTTGTGAAGCTTTCTCCATAAAATCTCCATAACTAACTGCTATATTAATAACAGTAGGTGATTTCGATAGCAGAAAATCATTGTGAGAAGGAGGAGACCAATGTCTTCGAAGGTTATAACAAGAACACTGTTGATCCGTAATATGACCTGTGTCAATTGTGAAAATATCATTGAGCAGGAGCTGTCTAAGATACCGGCAATACTTCAGGTTAAGGCAAGCTATTCGCAAGGTACGGTTACCGTAACCTATGACGAAAGCGCTGTCCGTTTGGAGGAAATTGAAAAAGTATTGGAGCAGGCGGATTATCACATTAAAAGGGATACTCCCGATAACGGTTCCGCTTCCGAGAAGGAGAAGCAAGGTATTACAGGGAAAGCCGGTTCAGGAGCAAAGAAAACGGATTTTTCCGATCTTGTATCGGTTCTGATCATCATGCTTGCGGTTTATATGATCGCAGATCGTTTTGGAATATTAAATATCTTCCAGGCCTTTCCGGTAGCGAAGGAGGGAATGGGTTATGGCATGCTGTTTGTCATCGGGTTATTGACCTCAGTGCACTGCGTTGCCATGTGCGGAGGAATTTGTCTCTCCCAGTGTGTGCCGAAGAACCAGATTGTGAAGGAGAAGCCAGGATTTATGGATACGATGCGGCCCAGTCTTTTATATAATCTGGGCAGAGTAATCTCCTATACGGTAATCGGTGCCGTAGTCGGTGCCATTGGCTCCGTCGTAAGCTTCTCCGGGACGATGAAAGGCCTGGTCCAATTGGCAGCGGGAGTGTTCATGGTAATCATGGGATTAAATATGCTGAATATTTTCCCGGGGTTAAAAAAACTGAATCCAAGAATGCCTAAGATCTTCGCCCGGCTGGTCTATTCCAGGCGGGGGAGCAGCAGTCCGCTGTATATCGGTATTCTGAACGGGCTCATGCCCTGCGGTCCGCTGCAGGCGATGCAGCTATATGCCTTATCGACGGGAAGTCCGCTCAAGGGAGCAGTTGCCATGTTTTTGTTCAGTGCAGGAACCTTCCCTCTGATGTTTGCTTTTGGGGCACTCAGCTCCTTCATGAACAAAAAGTTTTCCGGCAAGCTGATGACCGTGAGTGCAGTGTTGGTTGTGGTTCTGGGAATGTTCATGTTCAGCAACGGTATCAGCCTGTCCGGGCTGGGATTTCCCTCCCTGCCGATGGCAAATCAGGCTCAGGCCGGTTCTGCCGGCGTGGCTAAAATTGAGGATGGAGTACAGGTTGTAACCACAGGTCTTTCCTCCGGCAGATATGAGCCCATCGTGGTCCAGAAGGGAATACCGGTAAAATGGGTGATACAGGCAGAGAACGGCCAAATCAACGGATGTAATAACAGTATCGTTATTCCTAAGCTGGGATTAAAAAAGAATCTTGCTGCGGGCGATAATATCATTGAATTTACACCGGAGGAAAGCGGGGTAATCCCCTATAGCTGCTGGATGGGTATGATCCGAAGCAAAATTACCGTAGTAGATGATATTGCTGCCACGGACAGTTCAGGTAACAGCAACGGGAATCAGAATAATACCGG
>JAEZFH010000388.1 GCA_023437885.1 Bacillota bacterium
AAGCCGCACTGTGGATGGGCGAGCAGGCGAAAAGAGAAGGCGTAGATATTCGATTATCCACCCCGGTCACAACGAAATTAATCCAGGAGGAAGAGCCGGCGGAATTGATTGTTGCGATTGGAGCTGAACCAATGAGTTTAAATATTCCTGGCGGAGACCTTGCCCATGTTACCAACTCCCATGACGTCTTAAATGGAGATTCGCTGGTAAAGGGAAAGGTAATAATCATTGGAGGCGGACTGGTAGGATTAGAAGTAGCCGAGTATCTGGAAGGAAAGGCGGAAGAAATCACCGTAGTGGAGATGCTTGACCAGGTAGGGAAAGATCTCGGAGATTTACGAAAAATCAGTGTAATGGAGAGCATATACAAAGCAGGAATTAAAACACTCACCAATTCAAAATGTGTCGAAATAAAAGAAAATGCCGTTGTTATAGAGCAGGAAGAGAAACGCATGGAGATTTCCTGTGATTATGTTGTAATTGCAATTGGAGCCAAATCCCGTAACTCGGATGAAATAGCAACCTATTGCAAGAATCATGAGATCCCATATTATATTATCGGTGACGCTGTAAGGGCACGAAGGGCACTTAATGCTACTGCGGAAGCTGGTGCCATTGCCAGGGCAATCTAGTTGACAATGATAAGAGATACGCTTCGTTTACTCGCCTTAATGAAGTAAGTTATGGCCACAGAAAATAATTAGATATTAATACAAAAACAGGTTAGTACTCGCTATCAGATCCAGTAGCGAGCACTAACCTTGTTATCATATATCAGACCACTCTTATATTCTTAAAACCACACCCCATTGCTATCTCCTGCAGTTCCTTCATATAAGCCAGAGAGGGCATTGCTGCTTCTTTCAACTCTCCTGTTACGCCTGCATTCCGAAATCGAATTAGCTTAAGCAATGTTTTTTCTCTGATCTTCTCGGGAACAGATTCGGCTATGCCATGAATTACATCTGCTGCATCCACCCAGCCTTCCAGGCAGACAATCCGTATTTCTTCCAGCTTATTCATGTTCGCCAGCTCCCGGAGATTTTCTTTCACCATACGGTTGTCCGCTCCTGTTAATGCAAAGAACCGTTCGGCAGACCAGGCCTTAACATCTAACATAACCCCGTCACATACTTCCATCACTGGTGTATTCCACAGCGGCACCGTTCCATTGCTGTCAATCAGGCAGGTCAGACCTATCTTCCGGCATTTGGCAAATAATTCTGTGAGAAATTCAAGATATAAGGTACACTCACCTCCGGACACTGTGATTCCACGGATAAAGGGAAGATTTGCCCAAATCGCATGGAATACCTCGTCCACTGTTTTTTCTGCCACTTTAGGGGAACTGTGATAGAGGCACACACGGATACAGTTATCGCAGTTTACGCAGATCTGAGGATCCCATACCACCCGTCCATTTTCCACTTTCAGTGCTTTTGCCGGGCATTGCCCCACACAAATCCCGCAGTGGCGGCACAGGTTTTTTGTCTCCGGATTATGGCAGTATTTACAATCAATATTGCACTGCTGAAAAAAAACAGCAGTGCGGTTACCCGGACCATCCACAAGGGTATGATCCAATATCTTATTAATCGGCGCTCTATGCGGCAGGAAGTCCCCCTTCCGGCTGCCGTCAGGACTACTCATCAGAGCGGACCTTTCTTTCGCCGAGACGATTTAATTTATAGTTGGTGCTGCCGTTCTGGACCGTATCCTGGAGAACCACTTCACCGCTGTCGTATTTCTCAATGTCGCTTTTCTTAACCAAATAGCCGGTAATCCGGACAAGATCGCTGTCTGACTGATAAACTGCCATATATTTATCACCAACGGAAAAGGCTCCTTTAATAATATCCAGAATTGCCGACGGATTATTTTTAGCAGTCGCCTCAAAGGGGAAGATATCGGAACATCCTGTAGGGAAGAATTTATGAAATCTGGCACTATGTCTTAAGTGATCATATAAAGAGTCCGGTTCTTCTCCTACGACGATCCGAACACCGGAGGTCACTCCTTCATCTGTCGAAAGCCCGGCCTGAGCATGAAGATAATAATGCCCCCCTGACACTTCACAGTATTTCGCCGGATAGGAGGCAACAAAATCCGAGATGATGGTCATAATCTGTTCGGCCAGATCATCGGCCTCCGGGTCTCTTCCATAATGCTTATCACTTTCCCGAAGCAGATAATTCACACCATTACATAACCCTGCCACGCCAAACATACCGGTAAAATTCTCTCTTTCAATCAGCCCTTCCTTTACCAGGAAGGAGCTCTGGAAAAAGCCGGATTCCTCCACCAGAAAACGGATTCGCTCATCCATATATTCTGCCAGCCCCTGCAACGCTTCCGGAAGAATTTCATTCAGAAACTGCTCTGTACTCTCCGCCATTTTAGCGAGCCGGGGAAGCACAACGCGGGACAGAATGTAAGAGCCTCCCCGCAGCGGCAGCACATTATAGCAGCTGGATACTCCATAGTCCCCGGTAGTAAATCCCTCTCCCGGTAACCGTCCGATAGTATAGGTATCCTTATGAGCCCGGTGATTGGCAAAGGCCGGATTGGCACAGTCCTAAGCACAGACAATCGCCTGCTCCATCAGTTCATCGGGCGTCTCTTCCATATCATTTTTAAATGTAAAGTTGGGAACTGCATTTTTCAATTCCCGTTCACACTCCAGAATCAGCCTGGTCGCCCGCAACGCTTTCGATCCCAGATTGGCATGGCAATATCCATCCGGAATCGTGCGGTCGATATAATTCAAAAACAGTTTGAATTTGGACTTGACCTCCTCATCACTTAAGCCATCTAAAAAGGGGTCCAGAAGACTGTCCAGATCGCCGATATAAACCGGCATGGTTGTAATGGAGGGCACATGACAATACAGAGTCATCAAAGCAAAGAGTGCCTCATCCAGAGTTCTTGGCGGTGCAACATTTAAAAATTTACTGCCCTGTTTCATATATTTTTCATAGTCTGCCATAACATACCGGGGACGGTAAGGTGCATTTCCTTCATTCATATCGCAAAGCGCACCGGTCTCAAAATATTTCAGAAATTTCTCAGGCATTTTCAATACATCAAGGCTGTTCTCCGCCTGCCTGGCCAGCTGAATCAGCTTTTGCTGATAAGTAAGCCGGTCTGATGTAAGTATCTCATATGTCTCCCTCGAGAGTACCTTCGCGTTCATATTTATTCCTCCTGCATATCGCTCTTCCTGCTGTGCAGCTCTTCAAGCCGGTGGATCGACTCCTCAATGGACATTCTTGCATAAATAGAGGCAACCTCCGCATTTCTTTCTTTGATTGCACCCAGCATCTTCCCATGATATTTAATCGCGCTTTCAGGCCCCGCATTATAATAGTTCAACTTCTGATTATCAACAAAAATGTCGATAAAAAGCTTGGATATCTGAATAATCATGGGATTTCGCGTACCGTTTGCCACAAGATCATGAAAAATCTGATCCAATTTATGAAACCTCTGCATGTCATCCTTCGCTTCAATCATCTGGGCATAATTACGCTGCAGCTCCAGGATCTCATCCTCTGTCGCCCGCTGGATAAACAATTCCATATTATAGGAATCAAACATCTTTCTGAACTCCAGAATCTTCATCATAAATTCATCATCCATGCCAAAGACGAACGCACTCATGATGGACATATTTTCTTTCTTCTCCACATAAGTGCCGGAGCCCTGAACCTTTTTCAGCACTGACATGGTAACCAACCGCTCAATAGCCTGGCGGACTGCGACCTTACTCACCTCAATCATATCAACCAGCTGAGATTCAGTAGCTATTTTATCTTCCGGTTTCCACACTCCGGAACGAATCCGTTCTACAATATACTCATATGCTATATCCGACGCCTGATTAATATACATTTCATCCTCCTGAATACCCATATTTTATTCCAGGGTCTACCATTTATCTAAATAGATTATAAGTGAATGAATCGACAAATGCAAACGTTATACCTTCTTTTATTTATAGATTTTTTATGAGCTTTACAAACCGTTCAATGCACTTGTCCCAATAAATCCAGTCATGTAATCCTTCTTCACCAAAGAATTCCGCATGAAATCCGCAGCTTTTCAGTTTCTCATATAATTCATAATTCATGGAATAATTATTTGTATCCTCTTTTCCACAGGTTACAAAAGCATAAGGTTTCGCCGGCAAATCACGGCATCTCTCTGCCAGTACCTTCAGGTCATCACCGCTGCCTGTTACATTCTTACTTCCGCCAAAAATAAGGTCGTAGCGAAAGAAATTAAATCCCATATCAACCATCAGAGGTTCCAGCTTTTCCGGATCCACCGCTCCTGAAAAATCACCGAAGGCATTGTAATACTCCGGCGTGCTCAGCGCACATTTGGCGGCACCGTATCCGCCCATGGAGGGTCCGGCGATATAACGGTCCTCTCTGCGTCCGGAAACCGGAAACGTGTATTCAACAAAGCGGGGCAATTCTTTTGTTATATAGTCAAAATAATTGAGCCCATACAATGCATTGCTGTAAAATCCATTCTGACCGGAGGGCATAATAACTGCAATGCCCGCTTCTTCCGCATAACGCTCAATACTGGTATGGCGAAGCCACATGGTATAGTCATCCAGCGCACCATGGAGAAGATACAGTGCCGGAATTCTTCTCTGCTGATAAATTTCATCCAGACTGTGAAAGAAATGATCATTATCCGCCATCGTGGGCAGCAGCACATTCACATCCACATGGTTATGAAGGATTTTGGAATAAAAATTACAATGGTTTAAAATCATGACTGTTTACTTTCCTTTGTCTTTGCCATGTCCAAAATAGCCTGGACTCTCTTTTTGCTGCTTCTCTGGGCTGAGTAACCAAAAAGGCCCAGTCCAAACAAGGTTGCTACATAAGGCATCGCCTGAATGATTTCAGACGGCATATTGAGTGTCTGGAGTACATTAGCCAATGCTGTAACCGCACCAAAGGCCAGGGAGGCCAGGAAACTCGGCAGCGGCATTGCAGCTCCCAGGTTCTGTGCCGCAATGGACATAAATCCTCGCCCTGCCATCATATCTCTGGAAAACCAGCTTAAATAGCCCATGGACATATAAGCGCCGCCTAAGGAAGCGATTACTGCACTGATGGCCAATGTAATAAAGCGCACTTTCATTACATTAATCCCAACAGATGCTGCTGCATCCGGATTCTCGCCCACAGTCCGGATCCGAAGTCCCAAGGGAGTACGGAAAATAATGATATAGGTGAGAAATACCGTTAAAAATGCTGCGTAGGTCAAAGCACTGTGTCCGGATAAAATCGTTCCCAGAACCGGAATGTTTTTAATAATCGGCAGGTCGATATTGGGAACCGTCAAAGACGGCAGAGAACTGGAGGTTCCCTTGTCCTGCACCAGCAAATACAAGGCAAATATCGTTCCCGCTGAAGCAAAGGTATTAAGTGCAATGCCTGTCAGAGTACGGTCTGAATTCAGTACCAGATTAAAGTAACCAAGAAGCATGGAAATCAACAGACCACCGGCAATGGCACCTAAAATCCCCAAAAATACATTCTGAGTTAACGCACTGACCAGCATTCCAAAAAAAGCTGCCGAAAGCATGGTCCCTTCAAAAGCAATATGAAGCATTCCGCCGCGATTGCAGATGAGTGCTGCCATTGAACCTAAAATCAATGGAGTTGAAACGCGAATCACCGAAAACAAAAATGCCGGTGTAAAAATCGCTGATAATATTTTATCCATAGGTTATACCTCCACCTTTTCTTCCAGCGCTTTTTGTGCAGCCATAACGATATATTTATGCTTCATCTTATACAGAAACCGCTCTGCAACAATCATAATAACAATCACTGAAATCATAATATTGGCAAGCTCCACGGGTACATCGCTGCTTCTTTGCATGCAGTCCGCACCAACCCGGATATACGCCAGAAACAAGGCTGCCAGCGGAAGCATCTTCGGATTATACGCTGCCATAATACCGATCATAATTCCATCAAAGCCATGGTTTGTGAGTGCCTGGTACTGAAATCTCTTATACATTCCCAGCACCTCTACCGCACCGCCCATACCGGCCAGGAAACCGCCGATCAACTGGGCTTTTGTAATTACCCTGTTTACATTAATTCCCGAGTACCTGGCAAAGGCTACATTACGTCCCACCGTGCGTATCTCATACCCTGCTTTACTCTTATTTAAGTACAGATATCCGGCAACCAGAACCACAATGCCAAGTAAAATACCATAATGAATACCGGTTCCTTTAAACATCTCCTTAAATCTTGAGGTTTCCGCAAATTTATAGGAGGCCAAAAACCCTGCTCCCGGATCCCGGATCAGATGATTGATTACAAAAAGTCCCACATACAGGCACATGTTATTAACCATAATGGAGCTTACGACAGGTTTGGTATTGTATTTGATAAATAAAAAAGTAGGAATCGCGGTTGCAGCCGCTCCTCCAATACCACCCGCAATCAGACAGACGATAATATGGGTTGCGGCAGGAAGCTTTAACGTCGTCGCTATAACACTGGCGAGCATTGCACCGACAAAAAAACCGCCTTCTACTGCCATATTGGTCTGATTTGCAGAAAAGATCAGACATACACCGGTTCCGACAAACAGCATCGGTGTCATGTTGGTGATAATATTCCCAATTTTTCGTTTGGATTGCAGCGGTCCCAGTACAAAATCTTTAATCGTTTCCAGCGGATTGTCATTGATAAAGTAAATAATGACAAATGCAGCAGCGGCAGCAATTCCGATCGCCAGAAGGGTTCGAAGTATTTGAAACCGCTTCTCAATATTTTTCGTATTCAATTGGAAGCCCTCCTTATTTCCTCTGATGACATTTGTTTAAGTCCAAGCATATAAAGTCCCATCTCTTCCTCGGTTACCTGTGATGCATCTTCAAAATAGGCTGAAATTTTTCCGCCGCTCATAACGATCAATCGGTCGCTGACTTCCATTAACTCACTTAAATCAGCTGAAATCAACAGCACCGCCGCACCTTCATCCCGCAATTCCACCAGCTTGTTACGAAGAAACATGCTGGCTCCGATATCAATACCGCGGGTCGGCTGGTTGGCAATGATTAAATCCGCATTGTTTGTAAATTCCCTTGCTGCTACCACCTTTTGCATGTTACCGCCCGACAGCATGCGAATCGGCTGATCTTTGCCATCGCATTTTACATTGAACTTCTCAATCAGTTCATTAGCCAGAGCATCGATTTTCTTCTGATTCAGAAGCAGGCCTTTTTGAAATGCCTTTTTATAATAACGGTCTGAAATCATATTTTCAGCAATGCTTCCATCCCCTACAATTCCATAAGTCATGCGGTCCTCTGAAATATGAGCCACCCCATTTTCGCGAAGCTGTCTTACGGACATTATCCTGATGTTTTTTCCGTTTACTTCTACATCACCTTCAAAGGTCTGCTCCATGCCTGAAATAATTTCGGAAATTTCACTTTGTCCATTTCCCTCCACGCCGGCAATCCCCAAGATTACTCCTCTGGGAATACTAAAGGAAACATCCTTTAAAACCTGTTTGCCTAAGGTATTTACCTTATTGACATGGGCTACCTTGAGGATTGTCTCTTTTGCTGCCGCTTTTTTCTTATCAATATCTAATTTCACGTCCCGGCCCACCATCATCCGGGAAATATCCTGTTCCGTTACATTTGCTATCTCTTCCACACCGACCATTCTGCCTGCCCGCAGGATCGTAATGCGGTCACAGAGTTCTTTCACCTCACCCAGCTTATGGGAAATAAAGATAACCGTATAGCCCTGTTTTTTCAACTGCTTTAATTCAACGAAGAGTTCCTTGGTCTCCTGTGGTGTCAAAACCGCTGTCGGCTCATCTAAAATCAGTATCTTCGCCCCTCTTACCAGGGCTTTTAAAATCTCCACTTTCTGTTTCAAGCCTACCGAAAGATCCCGGATCTTTGCTTTTGGTTCAATCTGAAAGTTATACTTCTTTGCAGCATCCCTGGCAATTTCCTCTGCTTTGGCAATATCATACAGGCCATTTTTCTTCGGCTCCATGCCAACGACCAGATTATCCGCCACACTTAAGGATGGCACCAGCATAAAATGCTGGTGAACCATCCCAATTCCATAGTTAATTGCAACTGTAGGATTATCAATATGGATTTCTTTACCGTGAAGAAGGATTCTGCCCTCATCGGGCTTTTCTGACCCGAACAACATCTTCATCAAAGTGCTTTTGCCTGCTCCATTTTCTCCTACCAGGGCATGGATCTCTCCTTCATGGACCGAAAAGTTTACATTCTTATTAGCCACAAAGCCATTGGAATAAACTTTCGTTATGTTTTCCATAGATAAGATGTTTGATTCCATCTTTTTTCCCTCCAGTTTTTACATCCTAACGCTTATTGAACACTATCCTTAATTTGCTGGATAGAGGCATTATCTGCACCAATTGCAGAAAATACTTTTACATCGCCATAAGCAACATTTTCTTCAATTTTCTTCAGCTGTATGATCTGCTCTTCTGTAAAAATAGCACGGAAATTTTCATTATCCGCTGCACCAACCACTCCGCCGGCTAATCCAACCTTATCATATGTTCCGTAAGGAAGAGTTCCTTCCAATGCTCTGCTCACACAGCTGTATACTGTCTGATCCGCTTTCTTCTGCATTGAGGTAGCAATCGCTGCCGCTGTAGTAGGGTCATCTTTTTTCAGAATTTCATACTGATCTCCGTCAACACCGATTGCATATACCCCTTTTTCTGCACAGCCTGCTAATACGCCCAATCCGGCACCGCCTGCAACTGAGAATACCACGTCCGCACCCTGGTCAATCTGGGCCATGGCCAGCTCTTTTCCTTTTGCTGAATCTGAAAAGCTGCCGATATAGGATATTAGGACTTTAATCTCAGGATCGATTGCTTTTGCACCTTCAATATAACCTACCAGGAAATCCTCAATCGCGGTATTTTGTCCGCCGCCAACAAAGCCTATAATATGTTCCGCATTGGTCTTTTCATCTCCGGAAGTCGTCAGTATAGCGGCAGCAGCGCCTACTACATAAGAGCCTTCATTCTGTGCATGCTCCATGGAATAAACATTGGGGTAATCCTCTGCGGTAACTCCTTCACTTGCATTTGCTACTGCAGCATCATAAAGGATAAACTGCTGTTCCGGATAATCACCGGCAACCTCCAGCAGACTTTCCCTCATATTCGGAGTACCTGCAATGATAACATCCCAATCGGGATCTTCTGCCAGATCAATAAAGGTAGGAATCTGTTTTGTTGCGTCTCCGCCCAGCTCGATACACTTCACTCTTACACCGTAATCTGCTCCAATCTTCTGTAAACCGGCATAGGACAAATCGCAGATGGATTTATCACCCAGATTTGTATTGATAACCAGACATACTCCTATGTCATCATCCTCAAACTTTGAAAGATCAATTACTTTTTCTTCCGTGTTACTTTCACCGGAATTCTCGCTTCCTGTTTCACCGCCTGTAGTGCCGGTGTCAGGAGTTTCTTCTTTTACTGCCTGTGTTGGTGTTTCTTTCGTTGCTTCCTTTGCTCCTCCGGCACAGCCCACTAAGCTGGAAACCATAAAAGCCAGAGCAAGTCCCATCGCTAACGCTTTTTTCATGTTTTAACCTCCTCTAATAAATAGATAATTGTTTTTATATTAACCTTTTAATGGTTAATTTCTTTGTTTCTGTTCCCAGAACTTTCTGGAACAATGAGATAAATACGTTCATAATCGGTCCGATGGTAACTGCGGATATCAATGTACCGATTCCCCATTTGGCACTTAATATAATTCCAAAAAATATAAGAATCAAATCCTGTCCGATTTTAACCTTGTCAAAGCTTAAGCCTGTTTTATTACAGAGATATTTCACAATCCCTTCCAAAGCTCCAAATCCCCTGTTTACCGCCACATAAAGAGATAATCCAATTCCCATCATACCGCATCCGGCCAGAACACAGATGAAGCGTATGTACACAGGAGCTGTAGTAATCGGAAGCATCCCCAATACAAAATTCCCAAGGTCTACAAAAGGTCCGATTAAGCACACACATAATAACGTTCCCACATTAATCACGCTTCTGTCCCACAAAAACAGCCAAATCAAAAAAATAATATTGACTGCTAAATTTGCTGTACCATAGCTGATATTTATAAGCCGATGGATGCCATCGCTGAACGTTGCCATTGCGCCCGATCCCATATCTGCCTGATAAAACAATGCTGTCCCAAAAGATGATATCATTAATCCAAAAGATATTATGATTATATCTAAGATGAGTTCTTTCGCTCCACCGTCTTTTTTTGCCATAATACTAATTTTCTCCATTTTATTCTCGTTTTTTTGTGCATGTTTTCATTATATTCTTTTTTTTCGACTTGTCAATAGTATTTTTTTCAATTTCTTTTTCAAAATTCATAATATCTATATTGATCATTCTTATAAATCATGGTATAATTTTTGCAACGATGTTTTTTCAAGAGGAGGATACCATTATGAATTATGAAAACATGAATCATGAAAACGAGGTAATGCATCATATTAAATGCCAAAATGGCGATATAGGAAAATACGTACTGCTGCCTGGTGATCCAGGGCGGGTTGCCAAAATCGCTGCATACCTGGATGATGCCAGACACGTCAAGACGAACCGGGAATATGAAGTCTGGACCGGATATCTTGAGGGGGAAAAAGTCAGTGTAATGTCCACCGGTATCGGTGGCCCTTCTGCTGCGATCGGTCTGGAGGAGTTGAAGATGATCGGCGCCCATACATTTATACGCATCGGCACCTGCGGCGGAATTGATCCTGATCTTGAACCAGGCACATTAATCATTCCCACCGGTGCTATCCGCAAGGACGGAACCGGCAAAGAGTATGTTCCTGTGGAATTTCCGGCTGTTCCAAATTTCGATCTGGTATGTGCTCTCAAATCAGCTGCAGACAAGCTGAACAACACCAGTGCTATGGGAGTTGTGGAATGTAAAGATTCCTATTACGGACAGCACGCTCCCGAGCGTATGCCGGCAAAGCATC
The DNA here is from genome assembly GCA_023437885.1 of Bacillota bacterium. Classification (GTDB taxonomy): domain Bacteria; phylum Bacillota; class Clostridia; order Lachnospirales; family Lachnospiraceae; genus Mobilitalea. The sequence continues at coordinate 11,076 of JAEZFH010000388.1, forward strand.
AACTTCAACAGATGTGGGAAGCCTGGAAAATGGCTGGTGCCATTGGCTCGGAGATGGAATCTTCCACCTTGTTCGTCGTAGCTTCCGTGCTGAGAGTCAGATGCGCATCCATTCTCTTGTTATGCCGCAACAGAGAAAGGGAAGACGCTCTGAATACAGGTCTGGTGCGCGTTACCGAAATTGCTCCGGCGATTGAAACAGCCATTGAAGCACTTCGCAAAGTGATTGCAAAAGACTGTGGTAAAGAATAGAGAATGCAAGACCGCTTTTCTTAAGAATGTGAAGTAATGTAGTTTGTGTCGATAAAAAACAGCTCCTTTTTGGTAAGAACAATGCTACCTCTTATCGAAAAGGGGTTTTTCTATGACTTTTTCTATGACTTTTCTATGACAGTTACTTAGGAACAGTTTCCTTTTTTGAATTTATTACACAAAAAAAGGACAGGATATAATTTCTTATACTCTGTCCTGATAGACCATTCAGACTAAATGACTCAACATAATGACATTTTTGCTGCAACAGCTCTTTTTCACGTCTGCGAGTATGATGCTTTAACTGTTCCAATTTTTACTTTTTATAATCGTACCGCCGCCCACGACATAGTCTCCCTGGTAGAAGACAACGGCTTGTCCGGGTGTAATTGCCCTTTGGGGCTCTTCAAATATACAGAGAACCTCATCCGGACCTGTTTTCTTAATCATACAGCGGGCACCTTTATGGCTGTAGCGGATCTTAGCTTCTACCTCCAGCTCCCCTTCCAAATCCTCAATTGACATGAAGTTCAGGCGATTCGCATATAGCCGGTCCGAGAACACCTCATCAGCATTACCCAGGACTACTTCATTGGTCTCAGGCCGCAGCTCCACCACAAAGACCGGTTGTCCCATTGCAATTCCAAGTCCCTTCCTCTGACCGACAGTATAATGA
>JAEZFH010000423.1 GCA_023437885.1 Bacillota bacterium
CACCGTATACCTGGTCGTTCATGGCGTTATAGTCCCAGAGGGTTTCATAGAAGTTGGCCTTATAGCCTTCGCCTTCCTTTGCAATGTATCCATCCAACGGCTCCAATCCCTCAAAGTATGCCGGATAGTTCCACATGTACATAACATCCGGTGCATCCCCGGAACCCATTCCTGCACTGATTTTTGTATCAAAGTCACTGCCGTAAGCCTCCAGCGTTACCTCAATGTCATCATGAGCTTCATTGAACTTATCTACCAGGGCCTGCTGACGGTCTACATCTTCTGCCACATCCCAGGATGCAAAACGAATTTTTGTTTTTCCGCCTTTTGCTGTATCCGTATTACCGTTGCTCTTGCTGCATCCGCCAAGGACTGTCACCAAGGTTAAAGCTAATACACATAATACTGCTAACTTTCTTTTCATAAACCTTCCTCCTATTTCTTTTAGTAAATATATTATATTATTTACTTAGTAATATTTCAATAGTTTTAGTTGAATATATGATTTTTCTTATATAATCAACATTTTCTATGAGCTTTTTTTGTGCAATATCACATAACAATATGGTTTTAAAACTTTATGCGCTCCATTTATCATGTTTTTTCTTAGTAAACCTTTTACATTTTTACCTTGAATTATAACTTTTCACTCTGTCTGGTAATATTAGATAATTTTATTATTTCCCTTTTCTACGGTGCTATGCCGGAATTTACCATAGGGTTTCTTCTAATCCCTGCCTTAGCACTGCTGAACGCATCTTCCGTAATCAATGAATTCATAAATAATGAGTATAGAATTTGGTATTAAAATATTGATGGATAAAAAATACAATGTTATAATAAATAATAATCATGTCTGGCATAACTGGAGGCACTCTATTATCAGTTCAGTTTGTACAATAGGCCGTATAAACTGCAGGAGCACAAATTCCAATATTAATTACAGCAGAGGACAAATTTAAAATGGAATATATCATTAGAAAAATCAAAACCGATGAATTACATATATTAACAGAGTTATTTCATTATCATGACGTTGACGGTATGATACAAGAAAACAAAGCCAGCCTCGAAAAAAATAATATTGATATCTTTCTACTATTTATCGGGAGCAGGCCAGTTGGCGAACTTCATGTTATGTATGATAATATTGACACTGATTTTGCAATTAAGAACAAAAGAGCATACTTATATGCTTACCGTATTCATAAGGATTTTCAGAATAAAGGCTGGGGAAAAATCTTAATGCAGGCGGTTTTAAGCATACTGGAGAAGCAGGGCTATTGTGAATTTACTATTGGGGTTGAGGATAATAACGAAAGAGCCAGGCATATGTACATCAATTTTGGATTCACCGAAAGTATATCCCGGAAGATGGAAACTTATCAGAACAGCAGCTACGAATATAATTTACTAATAAAACGCATATAGGGAGCCTCCCTGAAGTTCCTTCTGGGGTCGTCAGCGCGGGAAACCCGGACGCTCATTACAAAGAGATCGCTTGGAGGTAGCAATCATGGATATATTAAAGCTTCAGCAAGAGATAGATGCCTTTATCAAGGATAAGGGATGCAATAATCAGATTGAAGTGAGATTACTGGATTTAGTTTCTGAAATCGGGGAATTGTCCAAAGAACTGCTCACCGGTTCCGCATACGGCTGCAGACCCTTTGAAGTCACGGATAACTGGACAGGCGAGTTGGGAGATGCATTCTTTTCATTGATTTGTGTTGCCAATGCAACAGGCTGCAGTCTGGAGACTTGCTTGAAAACTGTATTGATGAAATATGAGGACAGATACACTATTAATCACGATCTCAGCTCAGGCAAAAAAATATGAGTCTGTGAGTCTGATAGAGAGCTTTTATTATTATCAGGAAGGAGGAAACGGTATGATCCCGCAAGGTGAAGAATTAGTTAAAATCATTGCTAAATTTACAGAATGCGGCTGGGATGTCATTGATGCACCCTCCAGAGCATGGTTAGAAGCTATCGGGAAGGGTGATATCCCGGAAGCAGTTACCGCCGAATTAGTGACTGCTATTGAACAGGCGGATAAGGAGTGCGGCAGCTGCGGCTGTGAGTTTGACCCGCTTTACAAAAGAGCCTTGGAATTATTGCGCGCATAAGCTCTGGCAATACACTGTGTCCATTTATTTATTACAGCATGCGGTTTCGTTTTGATAAACCGGCATACCAGAGCAGGAGAAGATCGGTTTTCTTACCGGTGTTCTCCTTGTTCTTTTGTTGGCAGACCGAGGAACTAATCCGACTGGCCATATAAGGAGGTCCACGATTATGTTAGTATTAGTAAGACCGGATCGCCGGTATAAGAAGCAGATATTTGCAATGATGGATGAATGGTGCTCAACCGGTGAAAAAATCGTTCCTTATTCCATCCGCAAAACTGATTATCACGACTTTAAGAATTATCTTCAAGGCTTTAAGGTAGAGGAAAAAGGAGGAGAAGGATTGGTTCCCGGAACCACATTATTCAGTCTGGATACGGATAGAAATATTATTCTTGGCGCAGTAAATAATCGACATTATATAAACGAAGCATTATTATTATACGGGGGACATATCGGTGATGGGGTCCGCCCCTCTGAAAGAAGAAAAGGCTATGCCACGGCCATGATCGGACTTGCTCTGGACGAGTGCAGAAAGCTGGGCCTTAAACAGATTCTCATGACCTGTGATAAAAGCAATATTGGCTCTGCTAAGAGCATTATCAATAATGGAGGCCGCTTAGAAAATGAGATTGAAGTGGACGGTGTTCTCCTGCAAAGATACTGGATTATACTATAAAACTTGGGATTTGCAATTATTTTGCACAACTCCCTTGGATTTGCATTTTATTTTATACAACTCCCTTTACAGACTATAATTGTCGGTTCAGCTGCTCAACATAAAAACCCTGGATACGCCTTGCATATCCAGGGTTTTTTGTTCAGTATATCATATAATCACGCAATTACTGACTCTGACTTATTATTCTTTCAGGGAAGCCAGCTTTGCCTCTGCTTCCTCCTGGGTGTCGCCAAATATAAACTTAAAGAGCTCCACGCGGTTTTTCTCCCAATTCAATACCAGGGGATATCCGATTCCGTTGTATCTCCTCGGCGCGTCAAAGGCTCCGTCCACCGGAATACGGAAGGTCTCCATCTTTGTGACTTTGTTCTCTACAACTGCCTCCATTGCCTTTTCTATCTGCTTCTGAGACAGGTTCGTCTTAACATAACCCAGGCCCTGCTTCGTAATAGGAAGGAGCTGAAGCATATTCCTTGGTGCTACATAGCTGTCGAACATTGCCTTCAAAACCCGCTGTTGGCGTACAATACGGCCATAATCGTTGTTTGCTCCGCCCAGAGTCTTAACCTTACGGACACGGCAATACCCCTTAGCCTGATTTCCATTCAGCTGATTCACTCCGGCATGAACATTCCGGTTCGCCTTCTTGGAAATGTAATTAGTCTTATTCAGGTATGCAGCTTCTTCTTTCCCCAATTCAATCGTAACCCCACCAAGCATATCTACAATATTCTCAAAGGATTTAAAATCAACCGAAGCATAACCGTCAATCTGTATCTTATAATTCGTTTCAATGGTTTGTATTAAAAGTGTCGCTCCGCCTCTGGAATAGGCCGCGTTCAGCTTATTTGACTTATAGCCTGGAATTTCAACATAGCTGTCCCTCAGCAAAGACGTAAGCTTCACGGTATTATCCTTCGTGTTAATGGTTGCAATCATCATGGAATCCGTATTCTTTGCTCCACCGAACTCCTCGATACCAAAAATCAGATAATTCGTTACATAGTCCTCATGCCGTGTACCCGGAACATGCTGAATCACACTTGCTTCCTCTTCCTCGTCCTCTTCTGCCTTATCCGTATTATTATATACAAAATTGCCTGCTGCCCGGTATATAATTCGGCGCCCTGTCTTTGTTCCCAGCATAAATCCCATACATACCAACAGCAGTGCGATGATAACAGCAACGGTCTTAAGGGCACGGTACTTCTTACGCTTGGTTTTCTTACCCTTTCCCTGCCTCGGCTGTTCTTCCCTTCTCCGTGGCTCCTGCCGGTCTTCATCCATAATTTCCATAACCTGCTGCTTCAGCAGCTCTTCCTGCTCTCTTCTGTCCTGCATTTCCTTCACCTCATTATCTATATCTATCTTAAATCACATGTTCCTCTGTCCAATGCTGTCTTATTTTATCATATATTCTCAGAATAATAAAGTGCAATAAAATACAAACCAATAATTTACAAGCCAGCCTTTCTGTCCTGCTGCGCTTTCCATATGCATCCTCTTCCTCTGACATTGGCATCCATCCAATATATGTGTCTTAAATCATATCTTTGCAGAAATCCTTTATAATTTAATTAACATTTCGATTGACAAATCTGCTATTTTTGGTATACTTACATATAGTCACGGGGCATTAGCGCAGTTGGGAGCGCACCACACTGGCAGTGTGGGGGTCAGGGGTTCAAGTCCCCTATGCTCCACCAAGAGAAAAAAGATATTTGCATTTAAGCAAGTATCTTTTTTTTATAGAAATTTATTG
>JAEZFH010000441.1 GCA_023437885.1 Bacillota bacterium
CCCCAATATAGTTCCATCGGTAATTGGAATGCTTGTCCAGTCCCTTTATGTTATCCTGGATGGCATTATCGTGGGGCAGGGCATCGGAGAAATTGCCCTCGGTGCGATCAATGTCGTATTCCCTTTCAGTATGCTGGTTGTTGCCCTGTCCATGCTGATCTCTGTGGGCGGTGCCAATGTGTATTCCTTTCACAAAGGCATGGGGGAAGGAGAAAAGGCAAATAACATCTTCTGCCAGTGCCTCGCATTTGCAGCTGCTGTCGGAGTCATACTGGCACTGCTGGGCTTCTTCCTGCGGGATGAGCTCTCCATATTCATAGGTGCAAACGAAGCATTATTACCTTATGCTTCCGTTTACATGCAATGGTCGGCCCCCTTCTCACTGATACAAATGGTCACCTTTGGGCTTTCCGTATTTGTCCGTAATGATGATGATCCTAAAATTGCCATGCTGGGTTCCGTCTTCGGAGCTGTCATCAAAGCGGCCCTTGATATTATATTCATCCTTGTATCATTGGCTCCACTACCATATGGGACAGTTCATCCACATCGCCCTTCACTGCAAGCGGAAGATTTTTCACATGGGAAATGTGCGCCGCTACCCATTTTCCTCTTTCATGGGCGGTTTTGGTAATACTCCGGATCTCTTCTACCGAAAGCATATTCCAGGTTTTCATCTGCAGATTATCTTCAATGGCGATTTTAATTACATCCGCTTTTTGATCCAGGAATTCATTGGTTTTTTGTGCTGCTTCCTCGGCTGAAGCAACAGGTGCATCACAGGGCGGTGTATAGCCTCCGGGTTTCGTCAGCATCGGAGATGCTACCACAATCCTTGTCAGCTGGTTATTGGCATTGACGGTATCTCTTCTGCCGGCATAATCAGAACCTTCCACAGATGCAAGTTCTCTGACCGTGGTCACTCCATTGCTCAGCCAGTTTTTCAACTGCGATTCCGAATAAAAGCTATGTACATGAGTATTAATAAAACCTGGCAGCACCGTATAGCCCTTTAGATCCATAGGTGCATATCCGGGAAGAAATTCTTCCTCTCCAGCCGGTGTAATTTCGGTAATGATCCCGTCACTGAGATAAATCCGCATATTTTCCATAGGACCGGCCCCTGTACCGTCAATAATTACACAATTATAAAGAACAAACTTCCCCTTTTCCACCGGGATAGACTGTGCTTCCTTCTTACCACAGCCTCCGGCCATAACAATCAATAGAAATAAAAACACTGCTGCTCTTTTTCCCTTTTTCATTTTCCCCCTCCCATCCCCTCCGTTTAATCCAAATAAACTAAAAGCCTGCTGATGACAAGAATCAGATTTCCTCATCCCGGTTACAGTCCTTAGAATATAGATAGGTAAAGGCTTCTTCCCTGCCAATACCATATGCCGCCTGAGGCGAATAGGCTCCCATGAAGATGTAATCTCCCTTTTGTACCGGGGTCCAGATATCATCCAGACGATACATCCCCTCACCGCTCAGGATCAGGGCTCCATGCTCCTGGACATGTGTCTCGATGTAACCATGGCATGCCCCCGGACGGAAGGAGAGTATATGAAAGTTCATATCGTAGTCCATCGTCTTAGGCAGCAGATCATATAGGATAACATCCTCCATCCCCTCGTAGGCAGCCGGTACGAGATCGGCGATACGGCTGCACACTGTCTGCGGCAGCTCCTTACCAATGGGCCTATACCTTCTCTTATAGAGAAAGAATTCGCATGGGGTATGTGCCTGCCAATACAGCTTACGGTCCGGCGGGCAGAACACAAAGCCTCCCTGCTCCAGATGAAAGACCTGCTCTCCCGCACTCACCTCCAACTTCCCCTGCAGCAGATATAGAAAGGTTTCAATGCCGTCACCGCCAAAGCCTTCCCGGTTCCTTCCCTGTTCATCCGCCGTTACCAGATAATCCACAAAGCTGGCCCCCAATTTGGGCGAGGACAGAATTGTTACATCAGAATACTCGAAGCCCGGGATCATATTCTTAACCAATCCGTCCGGCACAAGTAATGCATAATTCCCCCTTTTCACGATCGCCCGGGTGGATAGCGGTTGGCTGGTATAGCCTGTATTATTATTGCGAAAACCCATACAGTCATCACTCCTTTTCATATAGTCCAACTATTCTATCTTAATACCTGACACCAGCATTACTGGTTCTGAAGAGCTGCTGGTCAAAATAACCGCCAATATTAATAATCAATTTTTAATCCGTCATAAGCAAACTCAATTCCTTCATACTGCTTCTGCAATTCAAGATAATCCTCGTAGCTCTTTCCCCAATCCTCTTCCAGATGCGTTATTAGCAGGTTGGTCTCGGTAAACTGACACAACCGCCTGAACCTGTAATGATTAATTTCATCGTATCCCCTCGCTTTCTGTACCGCCATAGACAACGCCTGTTTCGTATCCTTAAGTACCGAAGTCACCGTATGGTTTTGTCAAATTGAGCCCTCCCTGCATAACTCCATCTTTGCCTCTATATCCTTCATAACCCGGCGAAGTATATCACATTGGGTTTGCAGCTGATCCTGATTACGTGAAGCACACAATAATACTTCCATATTATCCAGAAGTTCCTGGGGACAGTAAGACAGTTTGGTCAAGGCCGCCTCTAATTTCTTATCCCCGGGAAAATATTCCTCATTGATGGCAAAAATAACTTGAATCATATCCAGCACCGTATGCAGTACAATCGGACCCGTGAATAAGATATCCAGTCTCTTTATAGCGCTTTGGTAATGGAAATTGTTGATCCAGGTATTGGCTCGGTCAAAAAAGCAATCCATGATACTAGCTTTTAATTTTGAGGGATACGGTTTTATGTAGTCTTGATATCTCTGGAGCAATCCTTTGGGATCCCATATGGGTTTAATAAAGCTTAATTCACTTAGATAGGTAAAGGTATAATACCCATTCGAAGTCCATGTCTGGGGGATAATCTCAAATTGTCCGTTTAAGCATTCTTTAAGGCGTTTATCCATCAGCTGGAAGGTCCGGACTACCACTTCCACCGGAGTTCCTTCATAAGAGAAGTCCATGGAGCCTCCCCAGGGATAGTCCAGGGTGGCGGAAATCCAAGGCGACGTGCCCGGATCCGCTGCTTCTCTGAGGATACGCTCTCTTTCCTCGAAGGATTTGGGATGATCGGTAAACAAAAAGATATCAATATCGGAGCTTTTATCGGCTACTCCCTTTGCAAGAGCTCCGGCCAGGGCGAGGGCGCATTCTCCATTCACTGTTTTCTTCAATATCTCAACGACTCTGTTTATTTTGTCTTGAAGCTCCTGATCCAATGCTGTTTTATCCATAGTAATCTCCTGTACTGTAGTATTTTATGATCTCAGACTATTCTCCCTGTATGTCACAGAGGCTTGCTGATATTATATATCAATAAGCACGAAATTTCCACAATAAGTCACCGATATTTGGTAAATAGCAGAGCAAATGGATCAAAAACCTTTTGCTTTAAATTTATAATTTTCTAGAGTATACCATAAGTTGTAATTCCTTATAGGATGCATCTTTACCATAATAATTGGAAAAAGTCTGCACTACCTGCATACCTTTTTGCTCCCATATCTTTTTTATCTCATCAACGGAATAAAGCCGTTGTGGTGCTCCATACTCAATATCAGGTTTCTTTAGCGCTTCACCATACACAAAAGTATTGTCACCAAACAACATTATCCTTTTCTTATCATCCCACTCAAATCTAGATACGGATAATGCATTTTTTCCCGCATCCCAATATTGTACCGGGAAATAATGCTCTGCATATTCTGCATTGCAGATATCCATCAAATGCTTTCCACCCGGCTTTAGTGCGTTTGAAATAACATTAAATATTTTCAGGTTTTCTTCATTCGATTCTAAATACCCTATGGCACCGTCTGCCAGATTTAAAACAACATCATACTCGTTAGCAATCGTAAGGTCTCTTATATCCGAATGAATAAACTGTGCATTTAACCCTTCTGTATTTGCAGTTTGTATAGCATCTTTGATAAACTCTTTTGTTATATCTACTCCGGTAACTTGAAATCCACGCCTTGCAAGAGAGAGCGCGTGCCTTCCAAACCCGCATGCAAGATCGAGAATACGTTCCTTTCCTGTAAGTTCCAAAGTGCTTACAATAAAATCAACCTGATTTTCTGTATCCTCTACCCATGATTGCTCTTTTATATCCAAGCTCCATATTGACTTGTACCAATTGGCATCGAAAGCCTTCATAAAATTAGTCCTCCTATCATTTTTTTCTCATCCGCGGTATGTATAAATAGCATATAGTTTACCGCAAAAAATTACTAGACTTTTAATATGAAATTTGGTAAAGTATTGAATTAGGTGCGGATATCTTTTCACACTTTTAGTTTAAATATTGAATAAAATATTCGATTTCAAATCACTTCATACCAATGATACACTTTTCTTTTTTCATCTGTTTTTTCTGTTCTTTCGGTTTTTATATGTTATATAGGACATTTTCAGAGACGAAAAAGCCCCTACCGCTGCATTTCCATAAAAAAATCCCATAAAAATGCCCGCACTTATATTACCCCGATGTGCGAAAAACACAGAAATAATTAGTCCGACAATAGTCGCAACCGTAGGTATCAAGTATTTTGGAATTGGTAAGACAACTTTTATCAATTGTGTTATTATTAGTACCGCAGGTACTGCAACTACCGCATCCCAGAAATTTGTATAAATAATTGGAAAATTCTCCATTATTGCCTCCTAAAATATTCTATTGATTATTTTAGGATAAATTACAGCAGATTATTCACCTCTGGCAATTTGAAGGATGAGTACAGAATTAATTAATAATCCCCCGTAAGCGGCATATGCAAATC
>JAEZFH010000445.1 GCA_023437885.1 Bacillota bacterium
ATGGTATATCCTATGATTTACTCAGCCTTTATCTATATGTAAACAAAAGGATTATTACAGCAATTATTCGAAAAAATCCGGATACATTGGACAGCGCTGAAAGTATATTAAAGAAACTGCTGGCCGGCTTTGAGGGTGTAAGCAGTGAGGACAAAAGCGGTCCGGTGATGCGCAATACGCAGCAGCTCTATGCGGGCTTAACCTACGGAAAAGGTTATCTCAATGAGACTTATGTCGATCCGAGTAACAAAAACCGCGGGTTCATTGCATAAAAGCCAGAACCAAAGAAAACTCTGCCAAAGCTTGTGCAACGCAGAGAGATTCTGGAAAGTACGAAGGAAGCTGAAGTACAAAAGACGGTAAGGTACAAATGAAAGGGTTAAAATACGAAGGAAATTGAAATACGAAGGAAATTGAAATACGAATGACATTAATCTACGAAGGAACATTAACCCACAAAAGCAATCTGGAATACATAAGAGCATTAGCTGCTAAAGAATTATAGAAGAAACAAAGGAGAAAAGGCTGTCCCATTTTGGGGCAGCCTTAGCTATTGTGATATCAGCGTGAGCACAAGCCTAAGGGTTAAAGCGGCATGTTCTGAAAGCTGCTAACAGCTTATCGGTGAAAATTCGGCCAAGGTAGGATTGTGGAGGAGAAATTGAAATAGCTTAGAGATTTTTGCATAAAGCAAGGCCCAACGCAAATGCGCTGGGCCTTTTTTGGACTAACGGAGTATTACAACGACTTCTTGTCCACAGTTTTAACAATATCTTTGTTCTGTAGCCTTTGCCTGCTTCAGCAGAAAATGATACCGGTTCTGTATCGCATTTAATTCATAGATGCAGCTATCAATCAGGTCAGGGTCTATGACATTCTCAAAGTTGGAATAGGCTGCCTCCAACGCTATCTTTGTCCGGTTAATTTCACTGATCAGTACATGATTCTCTTTTGATGGTCTCTTTTTTGTAAATAGTGACATTTCTTCACCATCCCTATCTATATTTGCTAATAGTATAGTCAAAATAGCTGGCTTTTATTCTATTAATTAACATAAATTGGTTGAAACAGTATATAAATGTATTAGGAGAGTTATCAGAGGACAAGGAGAGGCTTTAGGGCAACAGAAATCGAAAGAAACACAGATTGTCAGAGGAAGCCGAACCGGTCCGTATGGAACGGATAAAGGGTTATTAAAAAGGAGAGGAATGGTATGAACAGCTATATATTTATTGCGATCATTCTAGCATGCGTTATCTTTATCGGAGCATGTATCATCCGGCGAAGACCGGATTTATTGGTGGACTTTGCACTTCGTGCCTGTTTTGGAACAGCAGGGATCTATCTGCTGAATCTGGCTCTGAGCTTTCAGGGATATTCTGTAAATGTCGGAATCAACGGGGTTACCGTACTGACTAACGGCCTATTGGGACTGCCGGGGTTTTTGCTGCTCTATGGGCTTTCACTGTATTATGCCTAGTATAATAAACAGCAGTTTGGTATGAGATGAAAGGCATTAAATCAGGCGGTCAATCAGAAATCATTGCTTTTAAGTTTCTGAGAGACTGCCTTTGTTTGTGAGAAACAGCAGATTATATAATAATAATTATCAGTATTTCCAAAAATTACAAGAGCAGCGGGCTTTTTATTGACATGAAACACCGGATAATGTAGTATAGCTATATGATAGAAACAACTTACAGAGGATATTTTCTTTAAAAGTCTCAGTCTAATTTTAAGCAATTCAGAACTATCTTTAAAAACCCCGATTGTATTACAAGTTATTTTAATCATAATTTCTATTGGCCTGCCTGTCGTATGGATATGCTTCTTTTTCGTTCCGAGAGGTGAGAGTTATCTGTACTTCAATTAGGATATGATGGTGGAGGTGCGTGGTATTAATGAAGAAAAGGATGATACTTTTTGATTCGGACGCTGTCTATGCTGCCCGTTTTTTAGAGTATTTCAACAATAAAAAGGAATTTGGTTACGAGCTCTCGGTATTTACCAAGAAAGAGAATCTCGATAACTATCTGCTGGACAATCGAATTGAAGTACTGCTCCTTGGCCCGCAGGAAGCTTTTGAGGAGGAATTCAGGGATAAAGTCAGGTATTGTTACCACCTTATGGAAACCAGGGAGAATGATGATAATACTGGGCAGCAGGGTATCTATAAATACCAATCGGTGGAGAAGATAATAGAAGAAATTCTGACCGATTGCCTGCAAAAACAGGACAAGCTTCTGGAAGAGAATAGCCGAAAGTCCATAATAATCCATACCGTATCCTCTCCGGTGCTTTCTGCTATGGACAATATCTTCGCATGGTCGCTGGCCCTGCAGCTTTCCAGGCAGAAGAAGGTATTGCTTGTTCCGCTGGAGCAATTGCCGGTCATAGAACTGTCCTTTTTGAAGTATAACAGGGAAGGATTAACGGAGTTCATATATTATTTGAAGGGCAATTCAAATTTTATGCATAAGCTAAAAGAGCTTCTTAACTATGACAGCAATCTATATTACCTGTCCGGAGCAGCCCATGGATTTGATCTGCAGGCCCTGAATAAGGAGGAAGTACAAAGGTGGGTAGAGGGGCTGAGAAAGGACACGGACTATCAGGCAGTGATATTCTATCTTGGTTATTATCATGAGGCCTGTACCGAGCTTATGAAGCTAAGCGACCAAAACCATATACTCTGTGGTTCCAGTACCTATGATGATCGCTGTCTTAACGAGTGGAGAAGACAGCTGGAATACATTGGTATGGACCCCCATCAGGATAAATTCCGGTATATCGGCAGAGCGTGGGATGAGAGGAAGCCGGATCATGTCCAGGCAATGCATTACAGCAGCTTACAGGAGCTGAGCAGCAGTTTTGCCTGGCAGCAGGCAGAAGAACAGCTTAGGCTGATATCGGGAGGTCTAAGATGAAGCAGCCCAAGGAATTGCTCCGGCAGCAGGTAATTGAGGCTGTAGATCTTTACCGGGAGGTAGGAGATGAAGAATTATTCGAAACCATCGACCGAATCCTGATCAGCTACAGCCGGGAAGAGTATATCAGCATGCAGGAGATGCACAGGCTGCGCAAGGATATTTTTAACTCGATCCGCAGATTGGATATCCTTCAGGAGCTGGTGGAAGACCCAACAATTACTGAGATAATGGTCAATGGGCCGGAGCAAATTTTTATCGAGCAGAACGGAAGAATCGGTCCCAGCGGCCGAAAGTTTGAATCGGTACGGAAGCTGGAGGATGTTGTGCAGCAGATGGTATCCCATTCCAACCGAACGGTCAATGAAGCTTCACCGGTTGTAGATGCCCGGCTCCCAGACGGCTCCCGAGTCAATATTGTTTTGCCTCCGGTTGCACTCGAAGGACCGGTCATTACAATTAGAAAATTTCCAAGCCAGCCAATTACGATGGAGCGTTTGATTGAACTAGAAGCCATTTCTACCGAGGCTGCCGAGTTTTTGAAGCAGCTGGTTGTCGCCGGCTATAATATCTTTATCAGCGGTGGTACCGGTTCCGGTAAAACCACATTTCTTAATGCATTATCCAACTACATTCCCCCAACAGAACGAATTATAACAATTGAAGATTCCGCAGAGCTCCAGATACGCAATATTCCCAATCTGGTAAGACTGGAGGTGCGCAAATCCAATTCGGAGGGCAGCAATGAGATTACCATACGTGATCTGATTAAGACAAGCCTACGCATGAGGCCGGACCGGATCATCGTCGGAGAAGTACGGGATGCGGCGGCAATCGATATGCTCCAAGCATTGAATACAGGACATGATGGATCTTTATCCACCGGACATGCCAATTCTCCTGCAGATATGCTGAGCCGGCTGGAGACATTAGTGCTGATGGGTACGGAGATTCCTTTATTGGCGGTCCGCAAGCAAATTGCATCGGCACTTGATATTATTGTTCATCTGGGTAGACTTAGGGACCGGTCCCGCAGGCTGCTGGAGATAACCGAGGTGATGGATTGTAGGAATGGTGAAATATTGCTGAATACAATCTATGAATTTGCAGAAACAGAAGAAATACAGGGGAGGGTAATGGGAAGCCTGGTACGAAGGAATGAGCTGTTTTCTCTTGATAAGCTAAAGAGAGCGGGTATCTGTACGGGTAAGATTTAGAAGCGCTGATTTGCGGGAGTGAGGCAAGCATAGGTTTGGAAGGGAGGAGGAATGAAAGATTATAACAGCTATGTATTCAGCAGCAGGGAGAGATGGCAGTTTCTTCTGCAGGGATGCTTTGCAGCAATTATTGCAGGATATCTTTTTTACAGAAGTATGATAGGTATCCTTATATTAACACCGTTGGTCTATTTTTATCTAAGAAAAAAAAGGAACACTCTGAGAAAGGAGAGGAAATGGAAGCTAAATCTTGAGTTCCGCGATGGAATTCTGGCACTGGCAGCCGCACTGGAAGCGGGATACTCCGCAGAAAACGCCTTGCAGGAGTCCTGCAGGGACCTGGCTCTTGTCTATCCGGAAGATGCCATGATCATACAGGAATTTACCTATATGGCAAATCAGCTTCGTACCAATATCACAGTGGAAAGAGCACTGGAAGACTTGGCTGCCAGAAGCGGGATAGAAGATATCCAAAGCTTTGCCGAGGTCTTTGGTACGGCAAAGCGCACCGGAGGCGATCTTCTCCATGTGATAAAGCTGACCGGGAATATGATCAGTGACAAAATTGAAGTAAAGCGGGAAATCATCACACTGATTACAGCAAAGCGCCTGGAGGCAAATATAATGAAGGGAGTTCCCCTTCTGATCCTGCTCTATCTGTCGGTCTGCTCTCCCGGCTTTCTGGACCCTTTATATCATAATTTATTGGGAGTAATTCTTATGACAGGTATTCTTACAGGCTATTTCGGTGCGTATCTGGCCATTGATAAAATTATTTCCATCGAAGTATAGGAGGAATGGAACCTTGATTGTGATAAATGCAGTTATTCTCATCGTACTGGCGGTATTGTATGGGTATTCCCTAAAGAGGCCGAGAGAATGGCTTTCGTCAGCAGATAAGAAGGAGCATAAGCTATATGCTTTATACCCGCTGGCAGATTTCATCCTGTCCATAACCGGACTTAACCGGCTGCTGCAGCAAAAAGGAGAAATTCATGCTTCCATCCGGGCCTTAAAGATTGCTTCAAAACAGGAGCAGCTTCAGCGTCTTTACTGGTGCGGTAAGCTATCGATGGTACTTATCATTATTCCGATATTCTGTGTTTTGTCCATCTTCGCTCAGATCAGCGCAAATGATTCAAAACTGCTCCGGGCGGGAAGATATCTTCCTAGACCGGAACAGGGGCAGGGAGATAGGGAGGTGAAGCTTACAGTTGATATTACGGACGGAGATGATGATGGAAAAGAGAAGATAGGGGAGGCTGAGAACAAAGAAGGAGATAAAGGTTACAAGGATAATGAGGTGTCTGAAAGAACGGAAGAAAGCTCTCGGCAGCTTACCCTCCGTATCGCAGAGCGCCAGCTTACACAGGAGGAGTTGGAGGAGCATTTCCGGGAAGCAGAAGCATATCTTCGGAAAAGTGTTCTTGGAAACAACAGCAGTCCGGATGCCATATCGGAGGATTTATACTTTTGTGAGACTATTCCTGATACAGGGATTAGAGTTGAATGGGAGCCGAAGGATATCCGGCTGATTCAAGGGGATGGGACGGTGGTTAACGAGGAATTGGAGTATAGCCTTCCTGCGGAGGTTATGGCAGTACTAAGTTATGGTGAAAAGAAGACCAGCGTTATCATGTCCTTTCAGATTATACCAGAGCATGTCAGTGAGAAGGAGCAGCTGGATAGAAAGCTTGCACAGGAGATTACGGAAACAGAAGAAATGACCAGGGAGGAGCATGAGCTGAAGCTGCCGGACCGGATGGGCCAATATATATTGCACTGGCGGGAAGAGAAGGATGCTTCCGGAGTGACAGTGTTCTTTCTGGGCATTCTCATTGCTTCCGGAGCCTGGATTGCCAAAGACCGGGAACTGGGTAGGCAAATGAAGCTTCGCAGGGAACAGCTGCTGATTGATTATCCGGAGATTATCAATAAGTTCACGTTGCTGGTAAATGCAGGAATGACGGCAAGACAGGCATGGTGTAAGATTTCAGAGGATTATTGCAGCATGGCTTCGGGACAGGGAGCAAAGAAGCGATTTGCCTATGAAGAAATGATGGTTACGGCGCACGAGCTGAAACTGGGGATATCCGAGGGAAGTGCCTATGAACAATACGGAAGAAGAGTCGGTTTAATTCCGTATATCAAATTCAGTTCCCTGATATCTCAAAATCTAAAGAAGGGAAATAAAGGCTTCACTGATCTGCTCCGGCAGGAAGCTCTGGAGGCCTTTGAAAACCGCAAGGAAATGGCAAAAAGGCTGGGAGAGGAAGCGGGTACAAAGCTTTTGGCTCCGATGATGCTGATGCTGCTTCTTGTGTTTTTAATCATATTGGTGCCCGCCTTTATATCCTTTCGGATCTGAAGGTCTGTGACAAAGCGGTATTCTGTTAAAAGTATGAAAGAATTTATATTACCAAATCAGCCTGAAAATAATGAAAAGGAGATTACCCGAATCTCAGGGTAAGGATAAGAGGATGAAGCAGAAAATGAAGCAAAAAATTTCAAGATTGGCGGTAAAACAGCTGGAGGGCGTGGGAGTAATCGAGGTTATTCTGATCCTTGTGATTATCATTGGACTAGTATTAATTTTTCGGCAGCAGATCGGAGCGATTATTAAGTCAGCCTTTGAAGCAATCAAGGCAGATACCACAGGAATCTCAGAAAAGGTTGTAATCGGATAAATACACATAAGTAAATTATTAGATTGGTACGGATATCAATCTGTTTATGTAAGCGGGGTATGATTGTGCAGGTTTATCCAGAGCGGAAAACCGGTGCAAGAAGACTCGTATGGGATGGATTTCTTAATATGCTGTTATTCAATTAATTCATATAAGAAAGAGGGGACCAAAAATCAAGGGGAGAGATGACATAATAATTTTAAACGGTACAATTACAGTATATCTGGCACTTATTTTAATGCTGATCCTTTCCCTTGTCCTTACGGTCGTTGAGGGCGCCAGGGTTAGTACAGCAAAGGTTTATGCCCCTCGGGCCTTAACCACTGCCATGGATTCGGTCTGGGCAGAATATTACAGGCCCTTATGGGAGGAATATCATATCTTCGGATATGATAGCGGAGAAGGAAGTAACAGCGGCAAGACCGAGAGGATAGAAGAAAAATTAGGAGAGCATATGTCCTATACCTTTGATCCTAATCTGAATTTGAGCCCGGAAGAGCAGCCAAGGGGATTAGAGCTCTATGGTATCAGTATTGCATCTCTTTCGGTCAGAGAACTGACCGGGCTGATGGATTTCCGGGGAGAGCTTTTTCTTCATGAAGCGGTGGAAGATATGAAGTATAACGAGCTGGCGGACGGACTTACTCTTTTGATGGATAAATTATCATTACTTGAGACGCCGAAGAAGATCAGTGTTATCTATAAGGATAAGCTGGCAGCAGAGCAGGAGTTGGCGAAAACCGATATAAGAATTCTCAGGCTGATGGAGCTTCTGGATGGGATTAGGACTTCAAGAAACGGTATCCGGTTGGACAGAAATGGTAAGCTGCAGGTAAAGGACCGCTTTGTAAAAATGCTTTGCTTTGAGACCGTGTCGATGGAAAATGTCAGCATCAATCACGAAGCTGTTTTTGAAGCGGTTAAGAAGCATTATGTGAATCCTGCAAATATTATAAGGCAGATAAAGCAGGACGCGGCAGAGATTAACTTAAATAAGGAGCATATGCTCAGCGTCATTAATGAAATCCGTACGGCAGCAGATGCCCTGGAAGCAGCCGGAAATCAATTGCAGGCGGTTCGAAAGAGTGCTTCGGATAATAAGAAGAACAATGGCCCAGCAAATTCAAATTCACCGAAGCAGGATTCTCAGCAATCAGAAGCCCAGATTCAATCAATTCAGGAAACAATAAGGAATCTGGAGGAGCAGCTTAGTCGTCTGCATGCCAGAGAACAACAGCTCCGGTTGGAAAAGCAGCAGTTGTCTTCCTCTGCAGAGACGAGGCTTAATTATATCAAAGACCTTATCCAGTCGTTGATCCCAGTCATTGAAGAAGCGTGTCGTGAAACCAAGGATATAAATCGCATTACCCAGGCTGGTGCCGTCTTGGTTAAGAATTTTGAAGATAAACTGAAGTCGCAAAAGGATGGTCTGGAGGATGCAATCTATGAGAGTCTTGAGAAAAGCTTAATAGATATGAAAAGGTATACATCAAGGTATCAAGGGGATAACAGCATGTCGCAGCTTCATTCTGCCCTGCAAAGCAATTCCTTATGTCTTATGCGGGGGAAGGATGCAATCAGCCGGGTATCGGATTATCTTGGACAGGAAAATTATTTACAGGCGATATCCGAGGCAGATCTCTTGCTGGAGTGCCTGCAGGAATATGATATTAAGAGCTTAAGCCTGGATTACAGCTCCCTTACCTTTGACCGGTCCGGAGAACAGAGTCTGGTGGAGCAGATCACCGGTTTAATCAAAAATGGAATAACCAGCCTGGTGGTTGCTTCGGAGGATATCTCAGAGAAGAAGCTGAGCACCTGGCAGCTGCCTTCCGTTGAAGCTGCGCTGCAAAAGGAGGGGCAGGATTTTACCTCCATGATTACAGGTTTTTTTGAAGCTGTAATACGGGAAAATCCTGAAAATGGGATGGGGGGCCTTTTTGGCAGCTTTGATACTACGGTGAAGCTGGATGCCTTAATTAAAGAGAGTATAAACGGGATAGCAGAGCATCTGTTATTTCAGGAATATCTGAGAGAGCATTTTGTAAGTTATCAACCGGAGAATACGCGGCTGTCTGCAGGGAAGCCATCCGCTTTAGATTATGAGCTGGAGTATCTTTTATCCGGAGGCGGCTCGGATCGCGAGAATCTGGCATCGGTCCTCTCCAAAATTATCTTTCTTCGCACGATACTGGATTTTGTGACCTTGCTGGGAGACCGGACAAGATGCGAAGAGGCAAAGCTTGCGGCAGTAGCTGCCGTAGGCTTCACAGGGCTGCCCATGCTGATTAATATCACCCAAGCGGTATTACTGCTGGCATGGTCCTTCGCAGAAGCCTTAACGGATACCTGTGCCTTACTTTTGGGGAAGGAGGTGCCCATATTAAAGCAGAAGCTGGTGCTTAAGTTGCCGGAGATTTTATTGATCAATCCGAGCTTTCTTAAGACGAAGGCGGCAGCCTATCCAGAGACAGGAAGGCTGGCTTTCTCCTACGGGGACTATCTGAGAGGGTTTCTCCTGATGAAGGAGAAGGAGGAGCTTATCTATCGGGCAATGGATCTAATTCAGGAGAATCTGAACCTTCGTTATGAAAATGTCTTCTATATGCGTAATTGCCTGTTTGGACTGGAAGCAGAAGCAGAATATACCGTGGCACCCCGGTTTCTTGCGCTGCCCATAATGTCCCGCTATTTTAATAAAGGAACCGCCGGCTTTCATTTCTCAGGAAAAGCAGGTTATAGCTATTAGATATTCTATGATGGGTTGAGGTGTCCGCTCTTCTTCATATCATGCCGCAGGGCATCATAATCAAATCTAAAATAATAAACTCTCTCCAGGAAATCATTTGCTCAATTATGGAAGAACGGACACCTCAGCCCATCATAGATCAAGAATATTGTTATATGGAATCCGAAGATGCAGAAGGAGATCATAGTGCGGCACGTTAGGAACAGAGATAAACGGGATAGAAACACGGATATCAGGAGGAAAGATAATAGGGGAACTGGTCACAGGATGCAAGCCTCCCTGACTGTTGAGGCTGCTTTGGTAATGCCGCTGTTTCTTTTTGCTATTCTCTCTCTGCTATATTTTATTCAAATCATTACAGTACAGGAATTCATCCAGTCAGCCATAACCAAGATGGGTATTAACATGGCTAAGACAGCCTATGTATATGAAGACTTTGCAGGAATGGAAGAGGTACTAGATTTTGATGCCACAATATTTGGAGCAGAAATCGAAATTAACCTTGGTGATTTTGCAAAATCAATGATTGATCAAACGATTTTGAAGCGGTATGGCAGAGAATATCTTGATGTTGACCGTATAAACCGCTCCTGTATCCGGGAGGGATTTGACGGAATCAGCTTTTCCGGGTCAAAGATTTTGCAGGAAGAGGATGCGATAGATATCGTAGTCCGCTATCGCATGGCGATACCCGTCAAGCTATTTGCTATAGGGGATATGCAGTTGATACAGCGGGTCAGGGTAAGAGCCTGGACCGGACATCAGGTAGCTTCAACCTATGAGCAGGAGGAAGAGGAAAATTCGCAGGAGGAGGTCGTATATATTACAGAGACCGGAAAGGTATATCATTTAAATGCAGCCTGCTCCCATATCCGTCTCTCCGTATCCGCAGTATCCGGTATACCGACTGCTCAGAGAAATGATTCCGGAGGAAAATATTATCCCTGTGAAAAGTGCTGTGATGGTGAGCATTCTCCCTACGCAACGTATTACATAACCTCCGATGGTACCAGATATCATTCGAGAAGGGATTGTTCCAGAATAAAACGTAACGTAAAGGAAATTCCCCGGGCAAAGGCAGGAAACCGCTTGGCCTGCAAACGGTGTGGAAATTCAGTTCAGAAGGAGTGAGTCTTAGATGGAGATTACTATGGCAGAGAACAGCATGAAGCTTGTTCTGGGCACACTGCTGTTTTTATGTGCAGTTCAGGACATATTGAGAAAGAAAATATATCTGTGGATGATTGGAGCGGGAGCAATCGCTACACTTTTATGCCTGCCTTATTGTACCAAGCTGCCGATGCTTGACCGGATTGGGGGGCTTATCATTGGACTTTGCATAATTTTACTCAGCATGATTACAGCAGGAAAGATTGGCACCGGAGATGGAGCCTTACTTTGTATTACAGGGCTTGGGCTGGGCTTCTGGAGGAATCTTGAGCTATTTGGAGCGGCATTGTTTCTGGCAGCAGCCGTATCGATTATCCTACTTATTTTCCGTCTGGCAGACCGTAGAAGGAGTATTCCCTTTGTACCATTTCTATTTGCTGGATACTTAATACTGATTATTACGGTTTGAATATTTCAGCTTGGAGACTACAACCGGTAAATTGCAACTGGTATATTGTAATCGGTAAATTGTAACTGGTAAATTACAACCGGTATATGGTAGCCGCTGTACTGCAGGCATATTTTGTAGCCGGTGATTAACGCTGAGAATTATAATGGGGTGAGAAGTATTTTTAATGAAAAGGAAAGCAAATCAAATAGACGAAAGGATTCCGGATGGGATGCCAGTATAACGGTTGAGGCTGCCTTTGTGATGCCGGTTGTATTATGCACTGTCTTTGCCCTGATCTATCTTACACTGCAGCTTCATGACATATGCCGTATCCAGGGAATAATGGATAAGACACTGCATCAGGCTGGAATGTTATATAAACATAGGACAGAGCTTGCTTCGGATGAAATAAATTATGCATGGATCGGGGATAGAGGTGTGTTCTATGATTTATTTGGAGATCTATCCGGCGAGAAAGAGGGAGTTAAGAGGTACCTACAGCAGGAATTATCAAAAGGACTGTTCTTATTAAGGATAACTAAACTGGAGGCAGAAGTGAAAAAAACAAAGCTCAGAGTCAGGATAGAGGCGGAAACACTCATATCCCTGCCGTGGGTAGCACCACTCTTTGACGGTCTCTCCTCAATGGTATTAACCGGAGAATATCCGGTTCATAATCCGGCTGAGACGATACGGATATGTGAGGTTATTCTGGATACAGGATTGCAGGTGAAAGGGGTGGAACTGCTAAAGAGTAAGCTGGAGGGCTTTTTAAAGAGATGACCGCGCGATAAGAAGAAACTTAGGAGACTGTCCTGAGAAGACTATCCGAAGGAGACTATCTGGAGAGAGAC
>JAEZFH010000475.1 GCA_023437885.1 Bacillota bacterium
GAATAAATGATGGCTTCCGTGGAGGAGAGTGCATTCTCGTCAATCTCCACGTCCTTCAGCTGTTTTCCCATACCGGGGATCATACCTAGAAGATCGGTTAACCCGCCCATCTTCTTAACCTGCTGCATCTGATCCAGAAAGTCGTTAAAATCAAACTCCGCCTTCTTGATCTTCTTCTCTAATTCTCTGGCTTTAGTTTCATCAAATTCCGCCTGGGCTTTATCAATCAGGGTAAGGATATCGCCCATCCCTAAAATACGGGAAGCCATGCGGTCCGGATAAAATTGCTCCAGATCGGATAACTTCTCACCCATACCGATATAAAGAATCGGACGGCCTGTAACTGCGCGGATGGAAAGTGCGGCACCGCCTCTGGTGTCACCATCAAGCTTCGTGAGGATCACGCCGTCAATGGTAAGCTTATCATGAAACATCTCGGATACATTAACAGCATCCTGACCAGTCATTGCATCAACCACCAATATGGTCTGATGCACTGTTATATTTGATTTAATCTCCTGCAGCTCTTCCATCATGGCTTCATCAATATGAAGACGTCCTGCAGTATCGAGTATGACTACATTATATCCGTTCTTTAATGCGTGCTCCATGGCTGCCTTGGCAATATTCAAGGGCTTATGCTTATCTCCCATGGAAAAAACGCTTACACCCTGCTTATCTCCATTAATTTGTAGCTGATCGATCGCCGCAGGGCGGTAAATATCACAGGCAACCAAAAGCGGCTTACGTCCCTTGGACTTGAGCTTTCCGGCAATTTTGGCGACGGTGGTTGTCTTACCTGCACCTTGCAGACCGCACATCATAATAACCGTAATTTCACTCGCCGGCTTCAGTGCAATCTCAACGGTTTGCTCGCCCAGGAGCTTGATCATCTCTTCATTTACAATTTTAATTACCATCAGTCCGGGAGTCAGACTGTTTAATACATCCTGTCCAACCGCACGTTCCTGGATGGTATTAATAAAATTCTTAACAACCTTGAAGTTAACATCGGCTTCCAATAAAGCCATTTTTACTTCCTTCAGAGCATTTTTAACGTCAGCTTCGGAGAGACGTCCCTTTCCCTTCAGGCCCTTAAAAATATTCTGTAATTTATCCGATAGGTTTTCAAATGCCATATGAATTACAGCTCCTTTAAAATATCATCTGCCAATGCTGCTATTGTGGTAATCTGTGTCCTGTCATTGCTGGAGGCCACTTCTGTAACAATTTCCTTTATTGCTGATAATTTTTCTTTGATGGACTTAAATCTGCTGACCAGGGAAAGCTTCGCTTCGTATTCCTTCAGCTCCAAGGTGCACCGCTTTACGATATCATGGACCCCTTGCCTGCTGATTCCCTGTTCTTCGGCAATTTCACTTAAGGACAAGTCATTTAAGACATAATCCTCGAAAATCTGTTTTTTATGATCACTTAGCAACTCACCATAAAAATCATATAGAATGGATTGTGTAACTATTTCATCCAGCTTATCGATCTGTGTATCCTTCTGTTTCATAAAAGCACCACCTGTAAAGGAAATTTCTTTACAGAGGGTAGTATAACTAATATGCAGTGCTTTGTCAAGTGTTTTTCTTAACATTATAATGATTATTCGTTCAGATTCATCTACATAACCTAAATCAGGCTTTTGACCCTCGAATATCATATCTGTTTATTCTTCTTTTAAGACAGATATAATTTTATGATATTCCCTGGCTAATTTCTCTATATCCCATTCCATGAGATGCAATTCATTTTGCTCTAATTCGGACATTAGTTGATTACATATATAGCGAATATGTTCAAAACCGAGATTTGCTGCAACACCCTTCAAGGTATGAATATAATCATGCGCTTTCGAAAATTGCCGGTTGCTCAAGGCTTCCCGAAGCAAGCTGTAGCTGGTATCCGCTAAAAATTTTCTGCATATTGAGAGGTATAATTTTTCATTGCCTCCGAGTCTGTTAATTACGCATTTGGTATCCACACCGATTTCATTCAGCTTTCTGCTTAACGGCTCCATAGGTTTTTCCTTCATTCTAACCAAAACACTATGCAAAAAGCCTGGTCTGCTGATTGCATAGTGTCCTGATAGTCATAGTATAATATAAGTTCTGTTATAAACAGAGTCTATACCGGATAAGCCTGATTTGCCTTATCTGCGGCATTCACATCAATACCGGTTTTCTGAGCCTGACGGTACTTGAAGAAATCCAGAGCAACCTGGGGGAATAAAGCATAGGACAGTACATCTTCGTCCTGCTCCTTCCATTCTGCAATTTCCGCTTCAATCTTATGAAGCTCCGGTTTGATTAAATCTGCAGGACGGCAGGTGATGGGCTTCTTGTCACCGATTACCTTCTTCTGTACCTCTGCGTTGAAGGGCTTTACTGTCTGCCCGTATTCACCGGCCAATAAAGCCTTGGTTTCCTTCGTTACCATCTTATAGCGTTCACCGGCAAGAACATTGAGCACAGCCTGGGTACCGACAATCTGGCTGGAAGGAGTTACTAGCGGGGGCTCACCAAAATCTTTACGTACTCTCGGCACTTCCTGAAGCACCTCATAATACTTGTCCTCCTGCTTCTGTTCCTTTAATTGGGATACCAGGTTGGATAACATACCGCCCGGCACCTGGTATAACAGAGTCTTGATATCCACGCCCATAACCTTGGGGTTGAGCAGTCCGCTGTCCAGAGCTTTATCGCGAAGCGGACGGAAATAATCTGCAATCTTAGCTAACAGCTGCTGATCATAGCCGGTATCATAGGGGGTACCCTTGAAGGTTTCAACCATAACCTCGGTGGCCGGCTGGCTGGTTCCCATGGCAAAGGGGGACATGGCGGTATCGATAATATCGCAGCCTGCTTCCACTGCCTTCAGGTAAGTCATACCACCCACACCGCTGGTATAGTGGGTATGCAAATCAATGGGAATGCTAACCGCTTCCTTTAAAGCACTGACTAAAACAGTGGCTTCATAAGGAACAAGAAGACCTGCCATATCCTTGATACAGATGGAGGAGGCACCTAATTCCTCAATTCTCTTAGCCATGTTCACATAATAATCTGTAGTATACGCATCTCCTAAGGTATAGGATATAGCGATCTGTGCATGTCCATTTTCTTTATTGGTTGCCTTTACGGTACATTCCAGATTGCGGATATCATTCAAAGCATCGAAGATACGGATAATATCAATTCCGTTTGCAATTGATTTCTGAACAAAATACGCTACCACATCATCAGCATAATGACGGTAACCCAGAATATTCTGACCGCGGAACAACATCTGTAACTTTGTATTCTTAAAGCCGGCTCTGATTTTACGAAGCCTCTCCCAGGGATCTTCCTTCAGGAAACGCAGGGAAGCATCAAAGGTCGCACCGCCCCAGCATTCTACGGCATAATATCCGATCTGATCCATAACCTCAAGAATCGGAAGCATCTCTTCCGTTGTCATTCTTGTAGCAATCAAGGACTGATGGGCATCACGTAATATAGTCTCGACAATTTTAACCGGTTTCTTAGCTTGTTCTGCCATTACTCTACCTCCTGTTAATATAATAAAGCGTAGTGAGGAAAATGTAAGCTTGCTCACATTTTCCGATCGGAGCTGAAGGTCATGAACACGGGTTCTGTTCATGACATAATAAAAGCGTAGTAAGGAAATGCAATCTTGCTTACATTTTCCGATCGGAGCTGAAGGTCATGAACACGGGTTCTGTTCATGACATAATAAAGCGTAGTAAGGATATTGATCTGCTAGTTTAATGTAGCAAGCAGATTGCCTGCTTCCACGGACTGACCGGAAGTTACGTTAATGCTTGCAACTGTTCCGTCCTGGGGAGATACAATTTCGTTCTCCATCTTCATCGCTTCGAGAATGAGAATTACATCGCCCTTCTTTACCTTCTGACCGATTGCAGCCTTTACAGATACAATCTTACCAGGCATAGGTGAGCTTACCGGAATACTGCCGGCACTTCCGCCAGTCGCAGGTGCAGCTGCGGGAGCTTCCTTTTCAACAGCCTTCGGAGCCGGTGCTGCGGCAGGCTTAGCCACAGGTGCGGGTGCAGCCGGAGCTGCAGCAGGAGCGGTTCTGACTCCTTCTTCCACAGATACATCATAAGTATTACCATTCACAGTTATTGTATAATATTTCATAATGAAATCCTCCTTGTTCATTGACACCGCATGATGTCATGTAATCTACATCGCATTATCGTTTATATATGCTACCATGATATAGCAAGCTATAATATGGTAAATAATCCATTAAAGCATTTGCTTATGCATTCTTCCATTTGCTTGCGTTAGATTTGCGAATGGAACGAACCACGAGTCCTCCAGCCGGTACAGCATCACCCATGGAAGCATATATTGCAGCTGTAATGACGGCTACCAACTCGCAATCGGATATCAGTTCTTCTTCCTCATTTCCTACAATCTGTGCGATTGCATTGTCAACAGTGATACTTTGGGGAGCTGCTTCAGAGGAAGTACCCTTCAAATTAGGTTTTATATTAATAAAATATGTTATTAGCATGATGAATACAACAATTGCTAAAACAACTACTGCACCAAACAATGTATCCAAACTGATATAATCACTCAAAGGTTTGTTTGAGAGAACCATTGCCTGGATGTTTCCTTGGCTAATCGCCATATACTGTGCCGTACCCATAATCTCACCTCATTCTATTTGGTACCATGCTTTTTCGCAAGGCGATTCTCTCTCTTTGTAAAGAGCATTTCAAAGGAATAGATTGCATGCTGGCGTACTGTTTCCGGCTCGATGATGCTGTCCACATAACCGCGTCTGGCAGCAGCTTCTGCGCTGGATTGTAGTTTTTCGTATTCGGCAGCCTTCTCCTTCACCGCCTCGGCGCCTTCCCCGTCACAGATAATCTGTGCAGCCAGCCCGGCATCCATCATACCGATTTGCGCACCGGGCAATGCATAGACCATATCTGCTCCGATATGCTTGGAGTTCATACTAAGATATGCTGAGCCGAAGGCTTTCCCAATAATTACATTCACCTTGGGAACAGTAGCATTGGCAAAAGCATAGGTTAATTTGGCAGCGGCTTTTGCTATGGTCTTCTCTTCTTCCATCGTTGCCTTGTAGCAGCTGACATTGGTCAGGGTAAGCAAGGGAATTCCAAAAGCATCACAGAAATTTACAAAGCTGCTGGCTTTTTCACAGCCGGCACTGGTAAGTCCACCGTCATATTTCTCGGTAACCTTGCCTGCATCGTCTATCATTTCGGTGCGGTTTGCTATGGCACCGATTGTCATGCCGTTAAGCCGGATAAAGCCGGTTACCATCTCTTTGGCATAATCTGATTTTATTTCAAAGAAATAATGATTGTCCGAAATATCCTGCAAGGCTTTTCCTGTATCGGTCAATTCAGAGGATATCTGGGTCAGAAGACGGTTTAAATCATCATTGCACTCGTTGTAGGAAGCGTCATCTTCATGATTGGAGGGCAGGATCGTCATTAATTCACGAACCTTAGCCAATACCTCTGCTTCTGAGGAGCCTACATAATCAACCGCACCGTTTTTTGCCTGGAAGGGGGCGGCTGCGGTATCACATTTTTCTTTATAATTTGCAGCCAGGGAATTCGGGGATTTTACAAATAATTTTGCATTTTTTCCCTCCATAAATGAAAAATCACTTAAAGAAGCCATCACAGCCA
>JAEZFH010000508.1 GCA_023437885.1 Bacillota bacterium
CTGGTATACCGGGGAGCCCTGGATTCGGCGAATTTCATCCCCTTTGAAGCAGTTACTGTCTTGATTGAGGATTATTTATACGGTATAATTCCGGCAGGTGATGTTCTCTTTTATATTTTCATACGCATTCTGGTTTTCCTTCCTTACGGTTTCCAGATGACACTCCTGCTGAAGAGGCAATCACGGCTTCCGAGATTTTTAGCCCTCTTCGTTCTGCCCTTCATAATTGAAGCTGCACAATACTTCATCATCCCCGAGCGCTTCGACATTGATGATATAATTTATGCTGTTCTCGGTGGGATTCTCGGTACCATATTATATTACCTTTGTAACCTTATCTTCCGTGCCTTCACCGGTAAAGATTTTCTTTCCAGGGAAACTGATTATCCCTATTCCAAGTCAGGACTGCACTTTTAGTATAACAGTTCAGCCTATGGCTGAACTGTTACCTTTTAGTCCCTTTCGGCGTTCCAAAACTCACTTAATTTACTCTTCATCGAACCCAGATTTACTGCCACATTCGGGAACCATTCCCGCGGAAACAGATTGTAATACTGCTTCTGAGTGAAACGTTCATCTAATAGAAGGATGACACCTCTGTCTTCCTTTGTTCTGATTACCCGTCCTGCTGATTGCAGAACCTTATTCATTCCGGAGTAAAGGTACGCATAATCGAAGCCGTTACTGTTCTTCTCATCAAAATACCCCCGGAACAGCTCCCTTTCATTGCATACCATGGGTAGGCCGGTGCCCACAATGATAGCGCCGATTAGCCGGTTATTCTTCAAATCGATTCCCTCGCTGAAAATCCCGCCCATAACGCAGAAACCGATACGGCTGCTTTGAGGGTTTTCTATGAATTCCTCCAGAAATACTTCCTTCTCCGCCTCCGTCATTGAGGCACTCTGTACCACCAATCCCTCAAGCTCGTCTCCAGCCAGCTCCGCAACTGTCTGAAGCAGTTGGTAAGAGGGAAAGAATACCATATAATTCCCTGTTCTTTCACCGGTAAAATCCTTGATATAATCCAGTATCTTACGGTATTCCCGTTCATTTCTTCTGGTATATTTCGTACTTACATCCGTGCCGATCATGATCAGCCGGTTCTCCGGCAGGAAGGAAGAAGGTGCGTAAATAGCATAGTCCTCCTTGCTCCCTCCCAATTGCTCCATATAGTAGCTGATGGGCAGCAAAGTGGCGGAGAATAGCACCGCACTCCTGCCTCGTTCCATGCAGGCAATCAGATTCTTGGACGGATCCATGCATTGCAGCTTCAGCCGAAAACGTTCCTCCTCATAATCCGTGTATATGGTGTAATTATCATCATGAAGCTCATACATACTAAGAAAATGCCGAATATTCATGTAGAGCTTCAGCAGTTCCTCCTTCCCTTCCGGGATATATCCTTCCTGCAGGAAAATCTCATATTCTCCCATCAAGCTGATTAAATGCATAACAAAGCCATCCACATTCTCCAGTACCTCGAATTCATCACAATCCCTCCGAAGCTTCAGCAGATCGTTATTGCAATAGTCCAGCTGCTTGGTCAGCTTTGCGCTTTTATCCTTCACAAGACGCTTTACTTCAAGAAAATCATCCTTATATAATACGGCGCTGTACATCTCCCTGGCCCGGTCCACCAGATTATGTGCTTCATCAATAAGGAATACATAGTCACTGGGCTTTTCATTCGTAAAAAAGCGCCTTAAATATACATTGGGATCAAATACATAATTATAGTCGCAGATAATCGCATCCGACCAAAGAGTCACATCCAGTCCCATCTCGAAGGGACAGACACAATGCTTTTCGGAGTAGGATGCAATATCTTCTCTGCTAATGTCATTTACCTGGGTAAGCAAATCATATACTGCATCATTGACCCGGTCATAATGCCCCTTAGCCCTTGGACATGCACCGGGATTGCAATCCGGCTTATCAAGAATGCATACCTTCTCCTTCGCCGTGACAGTTACTACCTTAAGATGCAGTCCGCTCTCACTCAGAAGCCGGAAGGTATCCTCTGCTACTGTCCGTGTAATCGTCTTAGCCGTAAGATAGAAGATTTTCTCTGCAATCCCCTCTCCCATAGCCTTAACCGCGGGAAACACCGTCGATATTGTTTTTCCGACTCCGGTGGGTGCTTCAATAAAAAGCTTCTTCTTTCTCAGGATAGTTTTATAAACACCTGTAACCAACTCCTTCTGCCCCTCCCGGTAAGGAAAAGGAAACTCCATTTCCTTTACCGCTCTATTTCGCTTCTCGCCCCACCTTATCTGCCATGCAGCCCATTTTGCATACTCTTCAGTCAGCCTCTGAAACCATTCCATCAGCTCCTGGAAGGTCAGGACTTCTTCAAAATAACGCAAATTCTCTGTCTCAAGATTACAATAGGTCAGGCGGATACCAATCCGGCTATACCCATATTTGGCTGCATAGATATAAGCATAGCACATCGCCTGTGCCCGGTGAACGCCTACCGGCTCTGACAGATGGGACAGCTCCATATAAACCCCTTTGATTTCATCAATGGTAATTTCCGGAGGATCGTTGTCCTCTTCCTCCAACAAAAATACAGAAAAATCATCCTCAATATTATTGTTCTGGATGACCCCGTCCGCTCTTCCTTCAATTGTCAGTTCAAAGGTAATATCTTCTCTGGACACAGGCACCGTAATACTGAGAGGAACCTCCGCCGTATAATTGGCCCCCATCTGCTTTTGAAGCTTGCGGTGAATCCTGGCCCCCGCCTGCATGGCATCCATTTCATTTCTGCCTCTTGTATTGTCAAGATCACCGGAACAGAGGATGAACTCCACCAGACTGCGCACTGAAATTTTAATATTCCTGACTTCCTCCATCCACTTACTGTTCCTCTCTTTAAATTATCTTCCGCTTCAAGGCGCAATGCCACACCTGCTTCTTTTATATATTACGCAGCTTTACATCCAACCACAGTTTGCCTTCCCTATCATAAACAACGAGAGGCAACGAGTGGCACGCTTTGCAAGCCTCTCCCAGGCTTAATAAAAGCATCTTAAAAGAATACTCTCATTCTAAGATGCTCATTGTATTTACATCATGAATATAAGCGATATTCATAATCTCCAGCTCCGATCGCATGACTATGCTACGAGCAAGCTCGTATCATGCTCACTACACTTTTATTATAGCACACCGTCACGGCACTGCCAAGGAAAACAAAACATTTGTTTGAATTTTAGTATTTCTATCCCTCATCCATCAGACCATATCCATAGCGCTTGACCCAATCTTTTACCACCTATTTTTCGTTGAACACGGGACGCTTCTCTTTTTCCCTGTTCTCATTCCGGTTCTTTTTGCATAATTTTCTTTTCCCGTTCCAAGCACCCTAATTCTCCGGGTTATCCGGCTGCCCGCTGAGCATAATTATTACTATGTCTGATATAACTATTTTCCCCAAATTCGTCCTGTACTTCATGTCCTTTCCTCCATCTTCCGGACTCTCATTTGTATTGGTTGTAGCCACCAAATGGCACCCCTCTCTATACTATATCCGTACAGAAGCTGCTGTTTTACTGTGCTTTCGGCGTAACTATTTTATGTCAATTAAGTTGAACATCATAATTTATTTCACAATTTAATTTATGTTTTTATACTTGCATTTTTTACCTCAATCTGGTACATTCTACTTATATTCCTTAACTGATTTTAGGAATAAACAAGCCGAATAAAACATACATTTTGCTTGTCATTAAATAAAAAAGCGAGGTAGTATTATGGGTGAGCACAATCACGGAAGCGGCTGCGGCTGCGGTCACGATCACGAACATGAGCATGATTCAATCACATTATCTTTAGATGACGGTACCGAATTAAATTGTATCGTATTAGAAATCTTTACTGTAGATGACAAGGAATATATTGCATTGCAGCCGGAGGAAGGGGAAGAGGAGGAGGATAACGTATTCTAATACCGCTTCATCCAGGAGGGTGATGATGAGCCCCAGCTTCTTAATATCGATGATGATGACGAATTCGAAGCTGTAGCAGACGCTTTTGAAGAATTGCTGGATTCCGCAGAATATGACGAAATGTTTGATGACGAGTTTGATGATTCAGAAGAATCAGAAGACGAGGAATAATAGTTACAAGCAGCATATAAATAAGTAGGAAAAACATGAGATTTGATGTATTACATACTCAAACCTCATGTTTTTTATAAGTAAAGCCGGAACCCGCTTCTTCCTACTTCTTTCCTAATCCGGCAACGTGAGCCAGGAACCACAGTAAAGGCTGAAACCCTTGCCTTTCCACTGGACTATTTATGTATCCCTCCTGCAATCCGTCCGTGCTGCTTCCTCCGTCCCCCTGATTTCATCAACAAAGCGTGACCACTGGGAGATTTTATTATACCGTTCTCTGGCACTGAAGATATAGAGATATTCCATCGCTCTGGTCATTGCCACATAGAATAGACGCCTCTCCTCCTCTAGATCCGCTTCCAGCACAGCTTTCTTATGGGGCGTAATCCCTTCATTGACATCTACCAGAAATACTGCCTGAAATTCCAGACCCTTCGAGCTATGCATGGTGGCGATCGTGATGCTGTCCCCCTTATGCTGCCGTGATGCGCCCGATTGCCTCTTCAGCTCCTCCCGGTACTCGTCCATATGCCCGAACCATTGCTCATAGGATCGGAAGTCCCTTGCACTCTCCTGCAGTTCATCCAGAATATCCATTAATTCATCTTCTCTTATTTTACGCTGCTGAGCATACTCTTTCAGATAATCCTCATATCCGATGCCCCGCCTTATATAATTTACTGCCGCATATGGATTCATGCCATCCAGCAATCCGAGATCATATTCAAACTGGGTCAGCCGTTCCAGCATCCAGGCTTTATCCTCATAATAATCCTTTACTGCTTCAAAATCCACCTCCGGATGATCAAAGCATTCCCGGCTTACATATCTTTTAGGCCGGTTGATAATCTGAAGGTACAGACTCCGGTCCGTCCGCCCCATCGCCAGCTTAATATAAGCCATAATATCCGAGGTAATCCAATGGTCGAAAAGATTCGGCAGGGTATCCTTCATGAAAAACGGAATATTGTATTCCATCAGCTTATGCAGCATAGCTCCCGAGCCCAGGCTGGTTCGAACCAGAATTGCTATTTGGGAGAGAGGAAGCCCTTCTTTATTCAACCGAAGTATTTCCTGCGTAAGTCCCAGATTTTCCTCTGTCAATGTATTAAAGTGCCGGATAGTGATTTCCTGTCCGGTTTGCTTCTCAGCAGATACCTGCTTCTCAAAGCGATACTTATTATGCTTCACCAGCTTTCCCGCCGCCTGAAGAATTGCCGGGGTACTCCTATAATTCCGGTCCAAAAGAACCTGTCTGCAATCAGGATAATCCTTGGGAAAATTCAGCATAATCTCGGGCTTGGCACCGCGGAAGCGGTAGATGGACTGGTCATCATCCCCTACGATAAACAGATTGTTCTGCGGAAGAGCCAGCATCCGAACGATGTCGTACTGCACTGCGTTGATATCCTGAAACTCATCAATGAGAATATAGCTGAATTTCTTTTGCCACAGCTTCAGGATGTCCGCCCGCTGTATCAGCAGTTCATAACATAAGAGCAACATATCATCAAAGTCAATTAGATTTGATTTTGCTAACCGCTGACTGTAAGCATGATAAATATCACGAAATACCTCATCGGCACAGCTTAAGGAGTAATAATTGGCAATCTCCATCCGGTTGCCCTTCACCAAACTGATTTCAGAAAAAAGGTCGGAAATAAATTCCTTCTCATCATCGTATTCTAATCCGGACTGATGGATGATCTCCTTCATAAATTGGAAACGTGTATCATCCCTGACAATATTCCCAGCATTCAGATGATATGCATGCTTCAATATCGTAAAAAAAACTGCATGAAAGGTGCCGAAATTAACCTTCGTCTGCCCCATATTCCGTATTTTCAGAAAACGCTCCTTCATCTCATTGGCAGCCGCCTTGGTGAAGGTGATTACCAATATCTCCTCCTCCGGTATTTGCTCCTGTTCAATCAGATGCTTCGTTCTCTCTGTTATTACAAGGGTTTTGCCCGAACCGGGGCCGGCAAGAACCAGCATCGGCCCATCCTTATGAAGCACCGCCTGCTGCTGTGCCTGATTCATCTGTTTATTCATAGCTTTGCCTTTCGTTTTAGCTTTGCCTTTCATTTGCGGAATCCATTTATGAATCTATTTTCGAACCTAATTTTGAAGCTATCTGATTAAAAGCTCTAGAACGGATTAGATTTTATTGCAGAACACTGTGTGCGTACATTAGCACAGCTGAACCCATTACCTTAAATACCAAGGATAAGCAGCAAGCTGCTTATCTCATGTTAATCACTGGAACTGCCGCAATATACCCTATGGTAAAGGGAATGAATGATCCTCTTTCCGTTCGCACATGGTTATTCTGCGGCAGTATCCAATGATACAGGCTTCGTAACTATTAGCAGCCTGCGTTTAACAACTCGATTGCTTTCCTGATTCTTCTCAGGCTTTCCTCTTTGCCCAGGATATTCATAATCTCATAAGCTCCGCCCGGTGTGGACTGCTTACCGGATACGGCGGTCCTTACCGGCCATAAGCCCTGACCGTTTTTAATTCCCTGCTCCGCAATATAAGACATAATGACTGCCTCGACGGACGCTTCACTGTAATCCTCCAGTGCCTCAAAGCTCGGGAGAAGGTCTGTCAGAACCTTCAGAGAACTCTGGGTATCCGTCTTCATTTTTTTGTGGGTATACATCTGGATATCATACTCCGGGAGCTCCTCGAAGAAATCAATGATTTCCTTAATATCTACCAGCGTCTCAATCCGGGTCTTTATCAAAGCCGCGATTTTTCTTAGATCCAATTCCCCGGTTATTGCCTCCCGGATATAAGGAAGGGCCAAATCATAGAATTTCTCGAAATCCATGCTCTTTAGATATTCCCCGTTCATCCAGCGCAGTTTTACAATATCAAACACTGCCGGAGCCTTGTTAATATGAGTATAGTCAAACTCATGGATCAGCTCCTCCATGGACATGATCTCCGTATTATTAGAGGAGCTCCATCCAAGCAAGGCAACAAAATTAATGATCGCCTCCGACACAAAGCCTTGCTCCAGCAAATCCTCATAGGAGGAATGTCCGCTGCGCTTACTTAACTTCTTATGATCCTCATTTGTGATCAGAGGAAGATGCACATAAACCGGCTCCTCCCATCCAAAATCCTGATACAGTCTTGTATACTTCGGAGTAGAGGATAAATACTCATTTCCTCTTACCACATGAGTTATCTTCATTAGGTGATCGTCTATGACATTAGCAAAATTATAGGTTGGAAAACCGTCGGATTTAATCAGAATCATATCATCCAGTTCTTCATTATCTACGGTAATATCTCCGAAAATCGCATCATGAAATGTAGTGGAACCCTGAGTCGGGTTATTCTGGCGAATTACAAAGGGAAGTCCGGCTGCCAGCTTTGCCTCAATTTCCTCCTTGGACAGATGGAGGCAATGCTTATCGTATTTGATGATTTCCTTTACTTCTTTTACTTCCTCCTCATCCTCCTCAGAAGTACTTCCAACTGCAGTCTTTAAGGATGCCAGACGGTCCTTGGTACAGAAGCAGTAATAGGCAGCTCCCTTATCCACCAGCTGTTTGGCATACTCCAGATAAATTCCGCTAGCCTGACGTTCGCTCTGTACGTAGGGCCCATATCCCCCATCCTTATCCGGACCCTCATCATGAATTAGTCCGGTCCCCTGAATCGTACGGTAAATAATATCTACCGCCCCTTCCACCAGGCGTTCCTGATCGGTATCCTCTATTCTGAGAATGAAGGTTCCTCCTTCATGCTTCGCGATCAAATACTCATATAATGCCGTTCTTAAATTTCCAACATGCATTCTGCCTGTAGGGCTCGGTGCAAATCTGGTTCTGATTGTGCTCATACTAACCTCCATCTGCCGCTGTATGCGGCATAGTTAATACCGGTCATAAGGGTTTTGCCCGGATCCGGATATCATTTTATTTATTATTTTAAATTCTGTAATAAATTCTCATAATAACTATTATAATCAAAGTTTCCGCTCATAATCTGCTGAAGCATGGGAACATAAAATATGATAATAAAGAGTATCACAAAAACTGTTACAATCCCGACAAAAATCAAGGTAACTCTTGCCCAGTTCTTTTTTGGCACAGGAGTATTGTTGCCAAAAGCCCAAACAAACAGCATGATAATGAATATTAACCATCCGACATAGGGCACCAGCAATAAAGCATAGGTTCCAAGCCAGCTTAAAAAGCTTATGGGTTTCTCCGAAATACCAGGCTGCTGCATTGCTGTCCGGGGTTGTCCGAAAACACTTACAGGTACCGGCCCCTGCTGCATATCCGGTTTACTATTAAAGTTCTGTCCTCCCTCAGGCCTTGCCGCCTGCGTCTGTTCTCGGAAGGAAAAACCGCAATATTCACAAAAATTAGCTGCTTCATTCTGAATCTGTCTTCCGCAATTATTACATATCATTGGTTTTCACCTCTTTTTGCATTGTTTTTCTATTATACCACATTCCGATTAAAAATCAATTATCCAAAATAGCAAGGCTTTCTGTCTATTTCCCGAAATTTATTGCATCTCCCATAATTTCTCCATCAAGAAATGCCGGGATGATGTAGTTCACCCCGGCACCTGATCTGACTTTTTATTAGCCCTCTGTCTTCATCGCTTCAATTGCACTGATTTTTGTCGCACGTCTTGCAGGGAAATAGCCCGACGCCAGACCCACTGCCACAGAAATCAACAATGCTGCAATTGGAAGATAGATCGGTATAATTGAAAACTTGGTATTTGCCATATCATACATATAATTACCGGACATCAATGCTCCGAATATGGGGGCTCCAAATTTATTGATCAGGAAGGAAGCGATGTATCCGAGAATGATACCGATAATCCCTCCGAATAAACCGATAATTGCGGCTTCCAACAAAAAGAGCTTGCGAACATCCTTTATGATACAGCCCAGCACCTTCATAATACCGATTTCCTTGGTTCGTTCATAGATGGACATAACCATGGTATTGGCAATACTGATGGCCGACACCACCATGGCAACCGCACCCAGAGCACCCAATACCATCTGAAGAGTCTCGGAGGCTTCCTTCAGTGGTTCAAGATACTGCATCATACTATAAGACTGGAAGCCTAGTTTTTCGATTTCATCCTGAACCTTAGTTACATTGTCAAGATTATCCACATTCAGCTTAATACTCTGATAAGTCTCCATGGATCGAATCGCTCTTTTCCGATCCTCCAAGGTAAGGGTATTGCAGTATTTACGGTAAATCTGCTTCAGGTAATTGATATCCACATAGACACTGTAATCGTACTCACTGTCCGTCTTTTCCATCTTGGCGATATTCTTAAGGGGCAGGCTAAACTCTTTCTTCCCCTCTTTTGCTTGATATTGATTGAACTTTAATACCACCTTTTCCTTCTGCAGATCAAGCTGAACTTCATTCATACGGCCTCTGGAATTCGGATCGTAAAAGCCCCAGGGCGCATTACTTCCAAATACAATCCAAGTATTATTATCCGATGTCGGATAGGAACCATAGGTAAGCTCCGGAAAATCAAAGGCTTCAAAGGTATTTAAATCAATCGCCGTAAGCTGTATCCATGCCATATACTTTCCGCTGTTTAAACTTGAGTCTACTCGAACAAATGGGGACACCGCCTTCACATGCTCGATCTTGCGTATCTGTTCGATTAGCCTGTCATCCAGCTTCTGATCCTTCGAACCGGTCCAATTGCCGTCCTCATCAATGATACCCGCATAGTTTTCCACGGTAATCGTTGTTAAACCACCCTGCTGCATTACCTGGGACTCAAAATTATTCTCCATGCCATAGCCGATGGATCTCATGATAATAATGGACAGCGAACCGATGACAACGCCCAAGACGGTCAAGATGGTCCTTGCTTTTCTACGGGACAGGTTTCTTAGTCCCATTTTCAAAATATCGCTAATCCTCATACAGCTCAATCCCTTTTTTGATTTTTCTCTTAGCTAAGAGAGCACCTAAAACCATACTGACTGCCAGTATCGCAACTGAGATACCGATTACAAAGGGCCAGGAGGACATCAACGGATCCTTCACTCCCATTCCCATGGCATCAACGGACGTTCCTTCCCCCGTTATCATTCCATCAACGGGCATCATACCGTCTCCCGTCACCATACCGTCTCCAATCACCTCACCGCCTCCGGTAACTGCACTGTCATCGGTTGCTGCACCTTCTTCGGCAACCGTACCATCTTCGGTTGTTGTGCCTTCTTCGCTAACCGTACCGTCTCCGGCTGCTGTACTTTCCTCGCTGACTGTACCGTCTTCGGCTGTTGTGCCTTCTTCGCTAACCGTACTGTCTCCGGCTGTTGTTCCTGCCTCGCCAACCGTACTGTCTCCAGATGTTGTTCCTGCCTCGCTAACCGCATCCTTCGTTACAGTACCTCCACCAACAACCACAACCTCGCTGGTAGCTGTCTGGCCGGTCGAAGTCACAGCTGTTGCTAATATAATTCCATTACTCAATATATTTTCCATAATCATCCTCCTATAACCAACCCTGATTAGTTCACATTCTGTTCCTTCTTGCGTAGTCTTGCTTTGTACACACTAATCACAATTTTTCTTGTGATTGGTACAAATGCAGCGAAGATCACAATCTGTATTATGACAAAAAGCCATACCGGCAGAATCGCCTTTTTCGCCACCGGCACCTGCGGATTGAATACATCCGTAGTGCCATCTCCCGGCATATCCGGATTGAAGGTCGTCGCAGACATAACCTGAGTCTCGAAATCTTTGGTAAATTCTATCTTATCTCCATTACTGTCCTCAAAGGTAATTCGTACAACACCCTTGGCCGTACCCTCCAAATTAGGTATTACATCAAATTCGGCATAAGAGGAAGCTCCAGCCGCCACATTGCCAAGGAAGAACATATTTCCATCCGCTTTTGTAAAATCGCCATCTACCGTAGCAATTACATTGTTCAGCGGAGATTTTCCCATATTATAGAATTCAAAAGCCAGGGTTGCCGGATTGCCCATGGTTACATTGCCGTCCCAGGAATAAACATTCACATAGTCCACTACCGGTCTGGAATCCTCCACCACCTGCAAATTCAGCTTCTCTTGGCGCTTTACGCCAATTTCACCTGTCTCAGGATTTGGCTTAATTCCATCATACTCATATTCGATCGTTACCTCAAGCTCATAAGCCTTTGTACTGGCATCGGACTTTACCTTCATTTCCACTGTCTCCTGGACTGACTCGCCGGGAGCGATTTTATTGATGAAGAAGCTGTTACTGCCCTGGGTTACGGAGAATATATTCTCCGCCTGTTTCAGGGTAACAGTGATATTCTTAGCTGCAATCGAAGAATTTGTATTATATATATCAAAGGTAAAATTGAAAGTGGAGCCTGCCCGCAGCTCTTCCACATTTGCCTCATACTTGCTGATGATTAGCTTGGGCATACTGTTGCTGCCCAACTCATTATGGATATTGCGTACCGGTATGGTCACAGTCTCCCCCGTTGTATTGCCCGCGTAGGTATATTTTACGGAGAGGTTGCTCATTCCCTCTGCAATCGTGCCGGCTAATGTTAAGGGAATGGATATTTTCTTTGTCTTTCCGGCCTCTATTTTATCAATAAATATGTACGGCTCTGAATTTT
>JAEZFH010000509.1 GCA_023437885.1 Bacillota bacterium
GCCAATCCCTCCCTGCCATTGATCCTGGATTGCGTATCCGTATATGAACTCCCTTCCATCCGGTGCCTTGATACCACAGTTAAGCCCTGTTCCGGCGCAAATAATCGCTCCGTGGTTTTTCCAGGTCCCGGCAAGAAATGCTGCCATACAATCATTGATGACAATAACACGATCACTCTTAAAAATTTTTCTTAAAGCTTTTTCCAACAAAAGGTATTCATAGTCAAAATCTGCACCTGTCAGCCCTGCGCCTATGGCGGCCCATTTCTCAACACGAATGTCGGCCATCTGACTTGCAAGAGAGGCTGCCTTTTTGATTTCGCCCATCGCATGCTCTTCTCCGGTTACAGCGTGATAACCTCCGCCCGCATGACCTACTCCGATAATATTTCCTTTTAAATCGGCTACCACTGCTAAGGTTTTCGTAGCTCCCTGATCAATCCCTAATATGTAATCCATCTATTCACCTCTGTAAAATTGAGGTAAATATTGCTTGTTATGCTCTAAAAGATCATTCAGCAGAGGCTCTATCAGTGAATATTCCCTTACCAAAGGATGAGCCAGAAGCGCCTGCTTCGCTTTCATACGGCTTCCTTCTACTGCTGCTTCTACCGCTAAGGACTCGTAATTTTTAACCTCAGCAATTAAACCGTATACCATGGGCGGAACCGAGGATACTTTCAGGGGCTGAACACCCGCTTTATTTACCAAACAGCCCGTTTCAATAACCGCTTCCTCCGGAAGGAAGGATACTGCTCCCTTATTGGGTACATTGACAATCATCCAGGTGTCCTGATCATTATAAATCGCATTCAGGAAGCCCATAGCCACCTCGGAGTAACCTCCTCCTCCGCGTTTTTCAAGCGCTGCCGGCTTGGTATTGTTAAGCGGGTTTGCATAAGCTTCATAGATTTCCTTCTCCAGCGCCTGAACACATTCTCCCCTTGTCTGCGGGCTATTCTTAAGCTTATGCAGTCTTTGCGAGGTGTGATAGTAATACTGCAGGTACGGGCTTGGTATGCATCCCAGTAATTTCACCAGCTCCAAATCAAGGTCCCTGTTCTCTGCTGCAATAGTCAAAAACTCTTCTTCTGTAGCAGCTCTTCCATCTATCTTGATATTTGATATAAAATTCATATGGTTTAATCCTACATAATCGTAGCGGACCTGTTTATATTCCAGTCCCAGCGCGCGGTTTGCCCACATTTTGGGGAAAATACCCCCGGAACAGAAGCCTGCAATCTTCGCCTTTGTGTAACGGTTTACAGCCTCTGCGACTAAACCCGTTGGGTTTGTGTAATTAACAATCCAGGCCTCAGGTGCAACCTTTTCTACATCCCTTGCTATGTCCAGCATAACCGGAATCGTTCTCAGCGCTTTTGTAAAGCCACCCGCTCCCGTTGTTTCCTGTCCGATCAGTCCATAGCTCATTGGAATCTTTTCATCCAATACCCTTGCTTCGTTTCCTCCCACACGTATCTGTGTATTGACAAACACCGCATTTTCAATGGCTTTCAGCCGATCGGCGGTAGCGGTAATTTTAATCTTCAAGCCAAGATTGCTGGCATAGCGCCTGGTAAAGCCCTCCATAATCTCGAGACGCTTCTCATCAATATCACATAGCGCAATTTCGTCCACGGGAAGTTTATCCCTCCATTGTGCCAACCCTTCGATTAATTCCGGTGTATAAGTACTTCCGGCACCGATCACTGTAAATTTAAAATTGCTCATTTTTCCTCCTTTTTTGTGTAACGTTCCACATTTTAAAAAAAATTTTTGTCCCGATTTTAATAACCTCTAGCAGACCATCCTAACCAGTTCTTTTAAAAATTCTTCAGACTTTTTAAAAGGAACCTAAGTTGTTTCTCTAATAATCAATTCCGGCATGATCATCATTTTCTTATGAACTTTACTGCGGTTTTTGATTATATAATCCAACATTGCAATCGCTTCTTTTCCTATTTCCTCCAAGGGCTGTCTTACGGTTGTCAGCCCCGGAAATACCATATCAAAGCTGTCCGGTCTATCATCATCGAAGCCGACAATTTTGATATCCCTTGGGATGGAATAATTATTCTTCACTAAGGCCCGTATTACGCCGAAAGCAATTACGTCGCCTGAGCAGAAGATAGCTTCTGGAACATCGTTCGCCTGAATCAGTCTCATCATATTCTCATAACCGGATTGTTCTGTAAACTGAGAATATAGAATGCTTTCTTCCTTTACCGCCAGTCCACTCTCAGACATTGCCTCTTTATAGCCCTTGAGCCGGTCCAGATAAACCTTTTTATAAGGGTCTCCCATAAAGTGTCGGATATCCTTACAGCCTTTGGAGATGAGATGATTTACCGCCATCCTCGCACCTTGTACATTATCTACCAAAACCTTATTGGTAGACGCTTCCTCTATATCATGCTCAACTACTACCAGGGGAAACTCTGTCTTAGCCAGATTGCTGATAATCTGGGTATCCGCAAAGGACGAACCGTAGATAATAATTCCATCTGCATTACCCTGTGTAAAATGGTTCATATAGCGGGATTTTGCATTAATATCATTGGCTTCCGCACAAAACAGCATGCTGTATCCTAAGGTCTGGCCCTGCTGCATCACACTCCTAATAAAGTCAAAATAGAAGGGAACACATAAGCTATCCAATATAACTCCTATGGTGTTCGTTTGTTTTAAAACCAACGATCTCGCCAGCATATTAGGCTTATATCCCAATTCTTTGATCGCTTTAAGAATTCTTTCTCTGTTCTCTTCTCCTACACCACTTTGTCCATTGATGACACGGGATACTAAAGTTTTAGAAACCCCTGCTCTTTTTGCTACATCCAATATGGTTGGCATATCTATTCCCTCAGACTTTATTAATATTTAATCAGTTTGCTGTGTGTTACCACGTGTGAACCGTTCCACATTTAGTATAATATAACAAAAACACTATGTCAAGAAAAACCTGACTCCTGAAAGTCTTTTTGCGATGTGCAAAAAGAAAATGTTCTGCTACGCCACAAAAGATAATACTTTACCTACCGGAAATTATATTATGCTTTTATATAAATTATTATTTGCTTACTCAAGACTGCGTGTCAAGCTCAAACCAAAATTCCACGCCAACCGGACGATTTATTACACCACATTCCTGATTCAGGGAATTCATGATTGCTTTTACTATGGATAATCCAATCCCGCTGCCGCCGTATTCTCTGGTTCTGGCCTTATCCACCTTATAAAACTTAATCCAGATCTTATCCAGGTCCTCTTCCGGAATGTTTTCTCCGGTATTGAATACAGCCACCCGAAGCCGTCCTTCCCTCCGAATCAGCTTAATTTCAACGATCTTCTGCCCGCCGACATGGTTGAGGGCATTGCTTATATAATTGGTGACCACCTGCTCCACCATGTATTCATCCGCCCAGACATACACCGGCTCTATCTGCTCAAACAGAAGCACCACTTCCTTTTGCCGGAATAAGATCTCTGTTGCACTTAAAACAGACCGGATCATCGCTACAATATCAAAGCGTTCAAAACTCACCCGATTATTGCCAAACTCGATCTCATTGAGACTAAGCAGCTTTTTAACCATCTGATGCATCTTATCCGCTTCATCCATGATTACCTCACAGTAGAATTCCCGGCTTTCCTCATCCTCATGAATATTTTCCTTCAGCCCTTCCGCATAACCTTGAATTAAGGAGATCGGGGTCTTCAGCTCATGGGACACATTGGATAAGAATTCTTTTCTCATCTCATCAATCTCGGTCTTCTTCTGGATATCCGTAAGCAATTCATTATTCGCCTGCTTCAATTCCGTAATGGTTGTTTCCAGCTTATCCGATAAAACGTTAATGCTTCTGCCAAGTTCTCCGACCTCGTCCTTAGATTCTACCTTATATTTTACTTCAAAATCCAGATCGGACATTTTCTTTGCAATTCCTGCCAGCTCTAATATCGGTCTTGTAAATTTCTTGCTTATTACCAGCATTGCAATTGTACCGATCATAACCATCAGAATACCAATATAAGCAAGAAAA
Source organism: Bacillota bacterium (assembly GCA_023437885.1). Taxonomy (GTDB): domain Bacteria; phylum Bacillota; class Clostridia; order Lachnospirales; family Lachnospiraceae; genus Mobilitalea. The sequence goes on from JAEZFH010000509.1 coordinate 4,044, forward strand.
TCATTTGCTATGGAAACACCTTCTTCAATACTCTCAAAATTCGTCCGTAACAATACAATACTAAAATTATCCAGGGAAACCTCACCGGAAGAATTCTTCTGGGGATCCCTGTCTGCCTGTCCGGTCGTGGTATCAATAAAGCCCACCATATCAATATAGCTTGTTTCCTTTTGCATGTCATACAGGCTGCATATGGTATATTTGCCTGTTTGCTTTATTATCTTACGGTCTCTGACATTGGGATTCAAAAAACCGCCAAGATATTCCGCCTGCATTGTCAGCATCTGCTGAAATTCCCGCTCTCCCAGACTGTTAGGATAGATGAAACCCTGCCCGGAATTGATCACATAGATATCCACTGAATATCTTAAAGCAAGCTGCTCAAGGTAGATGGTATCTGTCTCAGACAGATTCTTATCATCCTCCGTCCGGTCATATATGGTTTTAATCTCCTGATACGCGGTATCCAGATTATTTATCTTTGTATATACATAAAAATCCGACAGGAAGGTACGGTTGATGAACCAGGCAATAAAAATCGTTAACACCACCATAACGGACAGGGTGAGTGTTATTTTAAACCGTATGGAATGCTTCATGCATCCACCTCAAATTTATAGCCAAGTCCCCAGATGGTCTTGATATAATCACCCTTCAGTCCCATCTTGCTTCGCAATTTTTTTACATGGGTATCTATGGTACGGGCATCCCCGAAATAATCGTAATTCCATACATTATTCAGGATCTTCTCACGTGACAGCGCAACTCCCTGGTTAGTTACAAAATAAGTCAGAAGCTCAAATTCCTTAAAGCTCAGCTCTATCTCCTGACCGTCAATCTTCACCTGGTGAGCAGCTTTGTCCAGTAGGATTCCGCCAATTTCGATGGTTTCCTCCTCAGATACCGTAGTTCTCCGCAGAACCGCCTCTACTCTGGCAACCAGAATCTTGGGGCTGAAGGGTTTGGAGATATATTCATCCACACCGAGTTCAAAGCCCAGCAGTTCGTCCTTTTCATCCCCTTTTGCAGTCAGCATGATGATTGGGACCTTGGAATACTGGCGTATCTCCCTGCACACCTGCCAGCCGTCCAGCTTGGGCATCATGACGTCCAAAATAATCAGCGAGACATCTTTCTTAGAGAAGAAAATATCAACAGCCTGCTCACCGTTTTCAGCCTCTATCACCTCATAATTCTTCCGCACCAAAAAGTCCTTAACAAGCTTTCTCATTCTACTTTCATCATCAACAACCAGGATTTTCAGCTTATCCATTTGGCACCTCCATTATAAAATACATGTTTCCTATAGATTAACATGGAACTATGAAGAATTTGTGAAGGCAATTCTTAAAATAACAAAATTTATTGCTTCGGGGCCTCCAATGCCTGCTCCCGCTCCTCAAGGACTTTTTCTCTGGCGTCCAGCTCTTCCTGCCAGCTTTCATACTGGTCAATCACCTTATTCTCATAGATAGAATACATGCTTCGGTCACTGAATATGGCGATAATTATCATAATAATAATAATTAGTGCAAGAAAAGCACTGATAATCCTGGAATTCTTAAGCTTTATCCTATAATCCTCGATCATTGCCTGATTCTGCTTCTCCTGCTCCTTTTCCAGGATATTGTCATATATCCTGAGCGGTTTTTCCGGTTTCTCGATCCGGATACAGGGAAGATTGTCCTTCGTTACAAGCCCTGAAGTGATAAGCTTATTGCTTAACTCATTTAAGAAAGCAAATCCGACTACTGTTTTTAAGGTCTTTCTTTCTGCCAGCTTATGATACAGCTTCAGGACTTTATTCAAATCATTCAAATCGGTATTTGCTCTGATATATTCCACGGTTTCTTCTTCCCTTTTTGCTTCTTTAAAATCGCGGGCGTCCTCGAAGAGATAGCCGGCAACCTTCTTATCATTTTCCTGCATAATTTCCCCCATGATTATATCTTATCACATCATATCAGCAAACTCACATGCTGCTGGAACTGTGCGCAAGGATGCACACTCGTCTCGTTCAGCACCGGTATTATGTCTGCCAGTATTCTATCATGTACTTCGTTCATAATCTCCAGCTCCGATCGCATGCTTGCGAGGAAGCCCGCATCATGCTCACTACACTTTCATTATATCATGAACGTAAAGCATGTTCATAATCTTGTTGCTCCGATCGGAAATTACAGGCGAGCCTGCATTTCCTTACTACGCTTTCATTATATCATAGCCGCCTGCTATGCTATGATCAGCACTCCGACGGATAGGCCAGTCCCCAGTCAGTGCGAATGTCATCTAATAATTTCATGATATCCAAAGTATCCGATAACGGAAGGATATCACTCTGTTTCTTTCCCTCCCGAATGCACCGGTTTACCTCTTCCGCCTCATATACATAGCCGTTAGAGGTGAAAGGATGTAAAAATGTATCGATCAGCTTACCACTGGAATCGTAAGCTTCCGCACTCTCAGCAGTCCAGAAATTCGGTACTACAATACGGCCTCTGTCTCCAATAATTACTGCTTCGTTACCGGTATTGGCGGTGATGGCCGAGCTTATGCCTGCCAGTATACCTTCCTTGTACTTCATAGTTATGGAATTAATCTCATCGATCCCGCTTCTTCCCAGAATGGCAGAACCAACTACCTGATCCGGCATTCTTCCAAGTAAATGAATTACATAGGAGACAGGATACACTCCTACGTCTAAAAGGGCACCCCCGCCGAGTCCGGGATCAAACACACGGTGCCTTGGATCGAATTCAATCTGGTAACCGAAGGAGATATTCATGAACTTCACATCCCCGATCAGCTTATTATCAATCCATTGCTTAACCACCTTGGTTGCAGGCAAAAACCTTGTCCACATTGCTTCCATCAAAAACACTTCATTCTCCCGGGCAAGCGCTGCGAGTTCCTTAGCCTCTTCATAATTCAATGTAAAGGGCTTTTCACATAAGACTGCCTTCTTATTGATGATACAAAGCTTCGCGTTTGCTCTATGTTCGGTATGCGGTGTTCCTATATAGATTACATCGAGCTCCGGATCCCGAATCATATCCTCATAACTGCCGTAAGCCTTTTTCACATGAAAGCGCTCTGCAAATCCTCTGGCCTTGTCTATATCCCTTGAAGATATTGCTGTAATTTCCGTATGTTCCAGGGCATTTAATGCTTTTGCGAATTTTGCAGATATATTTCCTGCACCGATCAATCCCCACTTTACAGTCTTCATTGCGAAATCTCCTTTTCCAGTTTTCCAATATATACAGGTTGTTTGTACCTGATTCATGATAATTCCTTATCCAGTCTTAGCAGCACAATACAACCAGACTGATGTATACCTCTATTTTACTCGCAGGTACAAGCAAATGCAATATCAACTCTCCTCTTCTTTTCCTTTCCTGGCAATATATTCCACAAAAATAAGCCACCTATCCAGCTTCGCTCCCTGATCTGTCCGGAATTCATGATGGGAAAAGCTCACAGGATAAGTGCTTGCAATCATGCATAAGCAACGACTTTATCCATCCTCTTCTTTACATGACAGCACCTTATACTCACAATAATCTTCGAGCACCTTATAGCCTACCTTCTCATAAGCCCGGTTGGACAGCAGGTTCCTTTTATCGGCAAACAAGGTGCAGAAGTCATATCCCTGTTCAAGCAGTGCCTTGCTTAAATAGTATATATTAGCTGCGGCATATCCGTTTCCACGATGTTCCTCCGGGGTAAACACATAAGTAACCACAATTCCATGGACCAGCTTTCTCGAAACTGCTGCCATGGATACTGCCTGCTTTTCTACATTTTCATATAGATACAGCTCCCCCCGGTCGATCAGCCGCTTTGCCCTGGACAGGGCTTCCTCATAATCTGTTTCATCAATCATAGCCTCTATCTGGAACCGGATCAGCCAATCCGCTGTCAACTTGGCCTCCTCCGGTAAAGCCAGCCTCTGATGCCCGGGTACCGGCCTTATTCCATTCACCTGCCGAAGCTCCATAATCTCCGTTTCCAATCCTCGAAGGAAGGTTGCTTTTACATAGCTGCTGTAATGCTCGATAAAATGGCGGCAGACAAGGGGCTTCCCGCTCAGTCCGCTGATCAGGATATGAGCGTTTCCCAGATATCCCGCCAATACGGCTGACGCTTCCTCTTCCCGATCCAATCGGACACAATAAAGAATAAGCTCACCGCTCTTTGTAACCGTAAAGAGCAGATGCACTTCATCCAAATGAAGTACCGCACCGTATCTGCTGACACTGCTCTCCAAAACATCCCTGCTCTTTCCTGCCTCATAAAGCAGTGTTTGACTTACTGCCTCCTTCTCCAGCAGGATTGGTTCATAGTTCCGGAGGAATATCTCGGCATTCTCATATTGCTTTATTATCATCAGCCTTCCCTCTTTCTCCTTCTCAAATTGCCTAACTTTAATTTACCCTATTCTGCCCATTTTAAACTTACCGCCCTGCAATGAAGCATATCTTCCGTCGGATATCATCGGAATGAGACCCATGTATCAATACTCGAGACGCACGACATAATATTAGCAATTTTTCAAAAACACATTTTAAGATCTAATATTACTGAAAGAAAAACTGTCTTCCTGTAATTAGAATACACAGTGCAATAAGCAGCACTTTTTTCAAAGTAAAATTCAGCTTCTATGAACTAATATTACAAGAAGCTGCTGCAAAATTCAGTCCCCGTGAAAAAATACAATCTATCATATCCTTTCACCAAAGAATGCATTTTACAGCAGCTTCCCGGTGGTACTTCTGTTAAATACCCGTCAATATACAGCTACCCTGTTATTTCGATGTCTTTTTCTTGTTTGTTACAAGGATTGCTCCTCCAACTAATCCTACTGCTGCAATTGCAATCACCGGAACCATAACCCCATTCTTCTCCTCTGCTTCTCCCGATGTTACCGCTGCCTTCTCTCCCTCTGCGTTAGCAGAAGTTGTCTTATATACTTTCTCCTCGCCCGCTGCAGTATCCTCTCCCGCACCTGTGCTTTCAATCTGAATCTGAACTTCTTTATCCGCATCTTCGGCTTCTGCACCGTCTGCTGCCAGATCCGCATCTTCATTCATAACCACTTCCGCATCCGTCTCATCATCAGTTACAGTGGCATCCGGAGCAACACCGGTTGCGTATATGATGGACTGATCCATCTCGACTACTTTGATCTTATCCTTGCCTACAAGGTCATATAAAAATGCCGCATTCTCTTCACTGTAGGGCGAGATACCTATCTCAACGGTATCCTCCACTACTCCCGTATAATTAACCATGAAGCCACGCTTTTCAATTTCCTTCGCTTTATCCTCAAACAGAACCTTATCAATCTTTTGCTGCTTTTCACTTAATTCATCCGACTGCTCGGAAGCCACTCCGCCCGAGGCAGGTGTCTGGGCAAGCATTGCATAAGCGGAGCCTGTGGAAAGAGTTGCCATACATAATCCCAACATAACGGCTTTCGCCAAATTCTTCTTTATCATAATCATTTCCTCCATTCATATTAATTCCGAATCCGCAGGCATCCTAATTCTATTCCTGCCGGTTGTCACTCTCTATTTATACATTCTTATCAAACGAATACTTTTTCCTTTGTGATATATCCGGTTATTTAAGCTGACCGAATTACTTAACATCCATCCTTTTTATTTTCAGTTTCCGATATCAGCGGAACATTTCCGTTTGGTACCGAACGGGAACCGCCTTTTATACCTCCTTCCGTTTCTATCTTACATCCTTTACATTCATTAGACGGAGAAGCAGGAAAGTGCGTTCCCTTTTTTCGTTATATTCATTTTCAATATACATCTTCCCAATTGATACCTTTCCGGTTTCAATCAAACTTCCTTAACGAGCAAAGCATCGCAGGTAAGAAACCTTTGCTTCTTCTCCTGCGATGCTTTATATTAATATCCTATCTGCTAAAACAGCTCATTCCCATATTACTGCTGTTCTTTCGGTATCTCTAAGAAGGCATTTTTATGAATTTTATCATATCGCATAAGAACACTCTGATATTCAATGCTATCTTGCATATTCACTTAGCCAGTCCTGTAAATATTTCATATTTAACTGACATCGATTAAGTTCCTCAATTGTCCCTATCAACTATGGCAGCTTCCGCTGTCGGTTGCTTCCTCAACTGCCTTTTCACCGCTGCCTGATACATTCCGGAATAAATCCGGTCCCGTTCCCCTCCCGTAATATGCCCTGCAACTCCATGGTCATGAACCGGGACAAAGGTTCCCCGGACGTTGGTAGTCCCAAAGGCATCCTCTCTGGGCGGATAGGCGCACAGGTATCCGATCAGCTCCGCCCTGCTTTTTTTCCAGTTGTTTTCAGGCCTTTGCTGGCATTTATTTGTTCCCGTGCATTTGTCCGTCTCCCTTTCTCCAGCTTCTTAAAGAATTCTTTTTTCTCTCTGAGATATGCGGATTTATCCTCTGTGAACCTCGCTTCTCCCCGGAGCTGAAGATAATTCTTCCATCTCGCCCGATCCAATGTCCGGTCAGAGATTGCCGCCTGGATTGCACAGCCCGGCTCACTTTGATGAGTACAATCCGAAAACCGGCACTGCTCGAATAATTCTTCAATATCCGAGAAGGCCTCACCAAGTCCTTCCTCAACATCCCACATTCCAAGCTCCCTCATTCCCGGGGTATCAATTACCATGACTCCGTTCTTCAGCATGATCAGCTGCCTGTGTGTCGTTGTATGCCTTCCTTTGCTGTCATCCTCACGGATTTCATTTACATTCATGATCTCTTCCCCGGCCAGAGCATTGACGAGAGTGGATTTTCCCACACCGGAGGAACCCAAAAATACCACCGTTGTACCAGGCTGCATGTAAACCTTCAACTGCTCCAGGCCCATCTTCGTCCTGGCACTTATCGCATAGACCTCGACACCAATGGCCTGCTCTTTCACCTGTTCCAACAGCTCTTCATAATCCCCTGCCAAATCCGCCTTCGTCAGGAGCACCACCGGAGTTCCTCCGCTTTCCCAGGCAACCGTGATATAGCGCAGAATTCGATTCATATTGAAGTCAAAATTTAATGATGCCAGAATAAACACATAGTCGAAATTAGCTGCTACTACTTGCTCCAATATGTTTTTAACATAACCTGCAGCATGACCGGAATAATCCGGACGCGAGAATTTTGATTTTCTCGTGCATACCTTAATAACTTGGGAATCTCCGATTTCGTTATACCGCAGATAAACGTAATCACCTACCGCCGGAAAATCCTCAGCAGCCTCTGCTTTATTATAGAAGGAACCCTTTATCCGGGCATTGCTTTCTCCATGGCAGGAAATCACCTTGAACCGCTCTCTATGAACCTCGGTCACTCTAGCTAACACGCACCCTTCCGGTGTGCTGTCCATGTTATATTCTTCGGAATATCCATATTTTTCTAAATCGATCATCGTAATCCTCCATAAAATGTTTTATTGATCTTCCATCCTCTTTTACAACCTTAACAAAGCATAATTCCGTACTCATATTCCTCTCTCCTTTCGAATGTTTCGGTTTTAATAAATTTTAATCCAGCCTTCCCGGTGTTATCGACATATTTGGCAGGAACATCCTGCAGCGAAGGAAAGCCCTAAGCGAGCTTAACAAAAAAACCGTCAGAAGCAAGCCTTATCACAAGCTGCTTCTGACGGTAGTGTATTTTGGGCACAAAAAAACACACCCTAAAGTGTGCCACCACAAAGCTATAGTTTTCACGAAAGGTTACTTATCCGGCAGCTTTGCAAGGTCAATTCCCAGCCAATTCTGCCCCATATGAAATTAGTCGAAAACCACCATTCCAAATGCCATCATTCCAACAACTCCTTTCGATTCTTCGAGGGCTGACCCCTCTCCGGTTCCGCAATGTACTTTTGTCTAACAAACCATATTCATTACGGTGAAACAGATAATTACATTGTAATTATAATGCATATTTTTTCTAATTGCAACAATAATTTCAAGTAATTTATGCCTGTAATTTTTCTTGACATTTTGATCGCATGATAGCATACTTTCATTGTTAACGATTACACTACTAAGGAGGAAACTCCTCCTAAATAAACTTTTGAAATTTTTTCACAGAATAAGGAGGACTAATAAATTGGACCGCAACAATGCAATAATACAAGAGCTGAAAGAATATGCGCTGATTACCGTCGGTGTTTTACTCGTGGTGTTCGGCGTCTATTTCTTCAAGTTCCCTAACAATTTCTCCATCGGAGGGGTTACGGGCATTGCCATTATATTAAGCAAAATTATCGGGGACAGTATAAGCTCCGGCACCATCGTATTGATTATAAATTCTGTCCTTTTAATTGTAGGATATGCTTTTCTCGGAAAAAGCTTCGGAAACCGTACCGTGTACGGAAGCCTCCTGCTCTCCCTGTCCCTTCGGGCACTGGAAATCCTTGTACCTATGGATGGACCGCTCACGAACCAGCCTGTATTGGAATTGGCTTTTGCAGTAATACTTCCCTCCGTAGGTGCAGCACTGCTGTTCAATATCGGAGCATCCACAGGCGGAACGGATATCATTGCCATGCTGTTAAAGAAATACAGCAACATTAATATCGGACGCTCCCTCCTGATTACCGACTTTTTACTTACCGTTGCCGTCTTCCCGGTATTCGGAGTTACCACCGGATTATTGTCCATCCTGGGTCTGTTGCTAAAATCCACCATGGTCGACAGTGTGATCGAGAATCTAAACCTGAATAAATACTTTACAATTATCTGCGTTGAGCCAAAGCCGATTTGCGATTATATTTTGAATACACTGCACCGCAGCGCTACCGTTTTTGACGCAAAGGGTGCCTTTACAGAGAAGGATAAGAAAATTATCCTTACCGTCATGAACCGCTCCCAGGCAGTTCTGTTAAGAAAACATATCAAGCAAATTGACCCAGATGCCTTTCTGCTGATTACCAATACCAGTGAAATAATCGGCCGGGGCTTCCGGGCTTAGCTCTTAAGGTTACGGTTCAGTCACAAGCTGAACCAGGCTTAACTGTAACCTTTTGAAGCTTCTGAATGGAGATCCGTATTCTGCAAACTGGGACGGGTATGATTTTATTCATCTATTTCCATACCTCCATGCATATATTTGAATAAAATATATGTATGGAGGTTTCCTTTTTGAACATTAATTCAACCATAGAAGCCCTCCTCTTTGAACACCGTTTCTGGCTGCAGATCCTGGGTGATCATTCGAGGTTCATCTTATTTTCCATGCCACCTTCGGAAACAGAGCTCATCATTACTGCCCAGGAATTTATACTTCTTTTTGACCAGCTGCTTAAGACCGCCCAGCAATTCCTATCCGAACAAGAGCTGGCGGATTTAACTAAAAGTGCCTATGAAGCTGCTTACCGCTTTAGAGAGTTCAAGCTGGAGCTGTTAGTAATGACATTGGATTCCGACCGGGCCATTGGGCTTCCCCCATCCTTCCTCAACGATATGCTTAACGAAATAGAGGAATATCTTAATCTTATGGTTGCCATGCACAACAATGTTCCTCTGCTCCAGCATCCGCTCCACTACCATATGCTATGGCTGTCGGATGCAGCAGGGCATGCAGCCTCTGTCTCCGCCTCGTTGGATC
>JAEZFH010000013.1 GCA_023437885.1 Bacillota bacterium
GGACAGAACAGCTTTGATGATGGATTTGACATTCGCCTTGCCTGTCATAAGGATGACTCCGTGGGTCCAGACCAATAGGTTAAAGATCGTCATGTAGGCAGTGATATAGAACACTCCCTCGCTCCCGAATAATCCGCCTGCCATTGGAATACCGATAAAGCCGCAGTTTGAATAAAGTACACCAAAGCGCTCGATTGCCAAATCCGACCTATGCTTATTGCGCCGAAGCAGCACATAGCCGGCAGCAATCCCCACCGTATGGGTTACCAGAGCTAACGCCAGGGAAATCATAAGTCCCTTCAATAAATCAACCTCAAACTCCCTCTGGTAGGATATTAATATAACAATGGGATTAATTAGCATCAGCACGATATCCGACAGCTTTTTATTGGTTTCCTTATCAATCAGATTAACCTTATGGCTAACAAATCCCACAACAATGATGAGGAACATAATCGCAATCTGATTAAATGCAGTAGCAGCTAGAGACATAATCATAACCTACTTTCCTAAGATACAATTTGCTTTAAGGGCACTGTCCATTATTATGCACTTTTTTACCCCGCGAGGCAAGAAGAAATTTGTCCGAAACTGTTTTTTCATATTTTAACCTCTTCTTTTTTTGATACAATCTTATCAAAAAAACTGAAATTACTCTTGCCAAAAAATATAAACGTTAAAATCTAATCCTTGTAACAGGTACTAAATGAGGGAGGGGTTTGCATAAAATAAGTATGTGGCAAGTCAACATATTGATTCCGTAAGAAATCTGGCTTACCATAAGTCAATTACACATTGACTGAAGGGAGAAGACTTCTGATCGTATTGACCTTAGGAACGAGACTCATGTATGGCTGATCATCCGCCTTACATGGGTTTTATTTTATGCTTAAATGTATGAATATGTTATATAACATGGCACTCCATATCGGTATAAGCACTCTTTACGCAAGCGCATACCGGTACATGCGCATACCTGCTCATGCGCACACCTGCTCATGCGCATACCGGCGCATGCATATATTTATATACATGCACCAATATTATGTCTGCCGGCATTAAAACCGTTACCTGACAATAACCGATAAGAAAGGGAAATGAACATGGATTTATTAACACTTGTATTACTTGCTCTTGGTTTGTCTGCAGATGCTTTTGCCGTAGCAGTAACAAACGGTATGTGCAGCAGCAAGGTAACCAAAGGACACGCAATTGCAACTGCCTTTGCTTTTGGCTTTTTTCAGGCATTGATGCCGGTTCTGGGTTTTACTCTAGGAAAAACCTTTTCTGATTTTGTATGCCGCTACCAGCATTGGATTGCTCTCCTTCTGCTGGGAGCAATCGGAATTAATATGCTGACGGATACCTTCAAGGAATGGAAAAGTGTCGAAGCCGTTTCCGTATGCACCGTCCGGAATATATTCAGTGTTAAAAATCTGCTGATGCAGGCAGTCGCAACCAGCATAGATGCTTTGGCTGCCGGAGTGAGTATTGCCGTACTCAATATCAATATTCTTTCTGCTGCCCTTCTTATTGGTCTGATTACTTTCGTTCTTTGTGCTGCCGGCGTCTACATTGGCAAAAAATTCGGTTCCCTGCTGGGCTTGCGGGCTAAGCTGATCGGAGGCACGGTATTGATTGTTATTGGATTGAGAATATTTATCCAGAATCAATTTCTGTAAACCCTTGATAATTCCGGCTTTTTGATGGATAATATAAATGATTAAGGTGTTTTTAGCATCTTGTCATTTATACCTATCAACTTATGGCATAGAAGGAGAATGCAGATGAGTTATGAAGCTTGCTTTGAAAAACTACCCAGGCTTGAAACCAGCCGTTTAATTCTTCGTCAGATTACCGACAGTCCCTCCGATGGAAAAGACAGTCTGGAATTCATCAATGATTACAGTGTATACCGCTTCTGGGGGGTATACGATGAAGCGGGAGATACCAACGGACGGCGGCGTCCCAAGAAAAAAATCAAGCCGGACTATCATTATAATGCAACCATGAAGGAATACCGGGCCCGCAGAGAGTTAACCTGGCTGATGGAATTAAAGGATACCCATAAGGTAATTGGTGAGATTGTCTTCTACGATTTCCGGCTTCATAGACAGGCTGATATCGGTTACCGCATCAATAAGTCCTACTGGGGAAAGGGCTTTGCACCGGAAGCCGGGCAGGCACTGATTAAGGCTGCCTTTGAATATATGGATCTGACCCGTATCCAGCTTCGCTGCTTTGCCGATAATCATGGCTCCGTCCGCGTCGCCCAAAAGATGGGCTTTACACAGGAAGGCTTCGTACGCCAGGGCGCAATCATCAATGTTATGACGGATTATTATATCTTTGGATTATTGAAGGAAGAATACGATAAGCATCCCTTTGAGGATTCGATCGCAAGAATTATAGATTTCTGATAAGATGAACAAAGGAAACTCAGCGGCGGTTTTGAGCTCTGTTTATTAAGCTGCGGTACCGGACAGAGCTTATTCCGGACGGGGTTAAAATCATTGAATCAGACATCAATAATGATGCCGGAAGGAAAGAAAAGCGGAAGGATATGAGCTTTGATATGATTGCTCAATTTATCGCTTTTCATAGTACATAATCTCCAGGGGCAGAAAGGTTAAAACAATATGAAAACACTTTATATATCGGATCTCGACGGCACTCTCCTGCAGCCGAATATCGAGCTTTCGCACCGCACTATCCATTTGCTGAACGATCTGATCCAGCAGGGAATGCTCTTTAGCGTAGCAACTGCAAGATCCATCGCATCCGTAAAGCACATTCTGAAAGAGATCAATATTACTGTGCCGGTCATTCTAATGAATGGAGTTTGCATCTACGACCTTGTAAAAAAGGAATATATCAAGGTGGAAACCCTGCCGGAACCCGGAATAAGCCGGCTTATGGACGTGATACGGGAGCACCGGCTTAAGGGCTTTGCCTACACAATCCGTGACGGCGTTATGTCCACCTATTACGAGGACTTAAGTACTCCGGCATTGAAACACTTCTATCAGGAGCGAGTGGATCTCTACCAAAAACGTTTTACACAAATTGAGAGTTTCACCCAGTTATCCGAAGAGCCGTTGATCTATTTTTCCTTAATGGACCATCAGGAAAAATTGGAACCTGTCTACCAGACCCTGAAGGATATCCCGGATTTAAACTGCGTCTTTTATAAGGACAATTATACCCCCGGCCTTTGGTATCTGGAAACTTATCATAAAACGGCCTCCAAGTATCATGGCGTACAGTTTCTGCGCAGTCATCTGAAGCTGGACCGTGTTGTCTGTTTCGGAGATAATACCAATGACCACCCTCTCTTTGATGCCTGTGATTACAGAATCGCTGTTGGAAATGCAGTTCAGGCACTGCAGGATAGGGCGGACCAGGTAGTCGGATGTAACTATGACGACGGCGTCGTTCAGTGGCTGAAGGAGAATTACAGATAATCCAGAATATCCTTTAACCGTTTTACTCGAATTCCGCCGTACTCCTTATGCTCCTCTGGGTCTGCATTGATCCAGATGGGCATTATTTTTGCTTTCAACGCACCTGCGATATCATTGGGATAGTAATCACCGACATATACTGCTTCTTCTGGTGTGACTCCCAAACGGCTGCAGGACAGCCAGAAGATTCTTTCATCCGGCTTCGCAAATTCTTCCTCTCCCGATACGATAATATCCTCGAAATAACCGGTTACCCCAGCGAGGCGGATCTTCTCCCTCTGCACCGAAGAATAGCCGTTGGTTATGATACCAAGCTTATATCTTTCCTTCAAAGCACCCAGCACCTCATGGGTTTCCTCATAGGGAACGGTCAGGCTGCCAAATATCCCATTCCGTTCTTTAATAAAACCTTCTACCGAATGAGGCAGTCTCCATACCTTCTTCAGCTTGATAATAAAGTTTTCGAGGCCGCCGTAGCCATCCTCATCGATCTCCACCATATACTGTATCAGTGCTTCCTTCTCTCCTTCATAAGGATAGCGTTCTGCATAAAGTTCAATAAAATACTCGCAAAAATCATTAAATGATTTTCTGCGGTCAATTAAAGTATTATCTACATCAAAAATGATTGCCTTTTTCTTATCCAATTCCCTATCCTCCGTTTATTCCGTGACCGCCTTCCAATTCCGGCCAAAGACACCACTCCGTCGTATTTTTCAGCGATATTATAATCCGCAGGGATATTCCCGGCGTAATCCTACGTCAAACCACTTTTCAATAAACCATGTTCATGATCTCTGGCTCCGCTCACATACTCGCAAGTAAGCTTGCAGCATGTTCACTACGTCTTATTGTACCATGAACGTAAACCATGTTCATGGTCTCTGGCTCCGCTCACATGCCCGCAAGCAAGCTTGCAGCATGTTCACTACGCCTTATTGTATTATATATTTAAAATCTGTACAAGTAAATTCGCCGTCTTCCGCAGCCCCTCCCTGAAAAACAATAAATCAAATGCATGTATTCGCCAATAATTACACAAAATAAAGTAAGTCTGATATGATGGAAGGAGTATTCGAAAATGAACAATGTACAAGACAGTTACGTGCTCTCCAATGGAATAAAAATCCCCTGCGTCGGCTTTGGCACCTGGAAACTGGCAAATGACGGGGCTACGGTGGATATTGTAAAAACAGCTATTGATTGCGGTTACCGTCATATTGATACTGCCTTTGCATATCAAAACGAGAAGGCAGTAGGGAAAGCCGTGCGGGAATGCGGCCTGAAACGGACTGAATTATTCATCACCAGCAAACTGGATAACCCTGACCACGGGTATGAGAAAACCATCGAAGAATTCGAAATGACGATGAACCACCTGGGTATCGAATATCTGGATTTATATCTGATTCATTGGCCAATCCCCCTCGCTTACCGTGACTGCTGGAAGGAAGTAAATGAAGGAACCTGGAAAGCCTTTGAGGAACTATACCGGGATGGGAAGATAAAAGCCATCGGTGTCAGCAATTTCCTGGAGCATCATATCGATGCCCTGCTGGAAACTGCTGAAATTGCCCCCATGGTGGACCAACTGGAGCTTCATCCCCAATATACCCAGCGGGATACCGTAAACTATAGCAAGGAAAAGCGCATGATCGTTGAAGCCTGGAGCCCGCTCATTAAGGGACAGACGGATCACCCCTTGCTTCAGAAAATAGCCCGGGGCTATAACAAAACCCCAGCACAGGTTCTGCTGCGCTGGAGCATACAAAACGGCTTTCTCCCGCTGCCTAAGACAACGACCAGAGAACGCATGTTGGAGAACACCGATATCTTTGATTTCGAACTTACAGCGGAGGAGATTGAGGAGCTCAGGGCTCTGGAGGCTTTTGGCCTTACCGGACACCACCCTGACTCCATCCCATTTTAAGATCCAGTTATTTCTTTTTCGCAATCGACGACAAACGTGTTGTACAGGCAAGCAGACCCACACCAAAGATCAAAAGTATATAAGGCATCAACGAAAAGGAAACGTGCGCAAATAGCTGACCAAACAAAGGCGGCATTAACGTGGTTCCGGTATAGGCAAACGCCATCTGCAGCCCCATTGCCGCTTGCGCATTTTCTTTACCAAAATAGACAGGTGTTTGATGCAGCATGGACGGAAAAATTGGCGCAAGCCCCAAACCAATAATAATTAGTGCAACTATCGTAACTGGGAGAGGCAGAGGCAGAAGCATTAAAATCACGCCTGCGATGATGAGTATACCGCCTATGCGTATCAGAGCTTCATTGCTCAACTTGATTGAAATAAAACCGCTCAGCATACGCCCGGCCGTAATCCCCAAAAAGAACAGCGAGACCCATCCTGCCGAGCTTTCAGGCAGGGTGTTCTTTATCTTCACAAGGTAGCTTGCTCCCCACAACATGACAGAGGCTTCCATTGATGTGTATAGGAAAAATGTCACCATAGCTAAGACAGCACCCTTTGTCCTAAATGGAGAGAAGGGTACATGCTTTCCTTGGGCAGTCCTGGCTTCCCCAATACATTCGCCGGATGGGCTTTCATATTTTTTCCACATAGGAAGGGAGAACAAAAGCAATACAACCAAACCATATTGAATCATTGAAATACTGGAATACCCGCTTCTCCAAGGATGACCCAGCTGTGTTAAAGCCGAAACCAGAACCGGTCCAAGCATGGCTCCGACACCCCAAAAGCAGTGCAGCCAGTTCATATGCTTTGCGGCGTAGTGCTCAGCAACAAATTCATTTAGCCCAGAATCCACTGCTCCGGCTCCAAGGCCCAGTGGAATAGCACAGGCCAACAGCCAAAAAAATGAAGGGGATACAGAGAATCCCAAGAGTGCAAGGGCCGTCATTGCAACACTCACCACTGTAACCTTTCCTGTTCCATACCTTCGAATCAAGCGATGGGAGAATAAACTGGAAACAATTGTGCCGCCTGAAACAATCATAGAAACAAACCCTGCGTTCCCAATCGGAACCCCAAACTCCATATTCATCATAGGCCATGAGGAACCGAGCAGGGAGTCGGGCAGACCTAAACTAATAAATGCCAGGTAAATCAATGCTAAAAAAATCATATCGTATCTCCTCTCACTCCTGACTGGTATGCAGACACCGCCTGTGTCATTAGTCCGGCGATAATATCCGGATTCAAGTCACATTGATAAACAATCGACGGGTAAATACCTTGTAGGGCTAAGGTGGAAAGCTTCTGCTCAATTGCTTTCTTTACCTCTTCCGTAAAAAAATCACCGTACAAAACCACATGCTCCGGGTTTACAATACCACAGAAAACGCTAATCAACCCGGCGATCGCAGGTCCTATTTCCTGCGGCTTTTCATAGTTAATGGTAATCCAGTCGATCCCCAACGGTAATAAAAATACCTCCCCGGCGAAGCCAAACGCTCCTTTTAGGATTTTACCGTCAATTACAGTGCCTGCACCCGGGCCGAAATACTTTGGAAAGTAAATTCCGACCACAACAGAATCGTCTTCTATCCTTTTGCTATATCCAAATACCGCTGCATTCACATCATTCTCGATGATCGCTGGCAAATGGTACTTTCTTTGAAAATGCTCTGTGAAAGAGACTCCTTCCAATTCTTTATAATCATTGGTCAAAATCACACCGTCACGTGCCACGCCAGGCAGGGAAAAGGCCAAAATACTGATGTTCGGATAAGCACGCAGGGACAAATCCAGCAAAGCTTCAAAACTCGTAATCCGGATATCATCAAAGCACTGCTCCGTCTGCCATACCACCTCGCCATATAAATTCCCAACACAAGCGTGAATATAGTGCTTTCCCTCTCGTACCCGCGCCGAAAACACAAGCACATAAGCGTATTCCGCATTGAAGGTATAGGATTGGGACGGTCTGCCTCCGGTAGCAGAAAGCATTTCACCAAGGATTACCTCTTTGCTATTCACAAAATAATTCAATAGATTTCCCACAGTCGCATAGCTAAGACCTGTTAACCCGGCTAAATCCTTAACTGTAGAGGACTTACAGGAACTTAGCGCCCAAAGGACTGTTTGTGCATTACTTTGTTTCATATCTATCATGTTGATGCCCATTAAATTCACCTCTCGTTTCAGCTCAGCCCAGTTTAATCATTGGCTTTGTTTTGCCGTGAAAATCGCTCCCGCGTGTAACAAATAAATCAAATTGCTTCGCCTTATTAAAAAACCACTGGGCAGTTTCAGGGCTGTGATAGCTGCTATAAGCCTCTATCCCCTTCAGACCCAAAGGAATCAATTGGTCGATCCTATGAAAATTACCTTTCAGATTCATTCCTGGATGAGCTAACACAGCTTTACCGCCGTTTTGGTGTATCATTTCAATTACATCTCTCATATCAGGAAATGTTATTTCAACGTAACAGGGCTTTCCCTGGGAACAGAAATCCCAATAGAAATTGACATATGGGTTATCGCATCGGATGCCGCCCTCTCTGTAAGGACGCAAAATATCGCTTTCAAGATATTTTTCATCCTTCAACAAGACTTCCGCAAAAGCCTCCCCGGTCCAATTTTCACTCCAATATCCTCCGGCAGTTACTGCTCTCAGTTCCGTATCGGTGAGTTCAAAGCCCATCCGGTTGATCAGGCGAAGCCTTTCTTTTGATGTATGAGCACACTGCCTTCTCACATTTTGCTCTATGGCCTCAAAATCAGGACTTTCAAGATTGATTCCATAGCCGAGTACATGAAAATTGACATTTTCAAAGGTACAGTCGATTTCTATCGCCGGGTAATAATTGATATGTGCACCGTTAGCTTTTTCGATTGTTTCTTTGACCGCAATCGCTTCCCGGGCTCCTTTTACACAGTTATGATCTGCGATAGCCATTATGGAAAGATCTGCGTCAATACACATTTGAATCAATGCAGAGGGTGTGTACTCACCATCCTCGCTGTAGCAGGAATGAATATGCAGGTCCATTGAATGAAATTCATTCATATCCATAGATATGTTCTCCTTTCTATAAAGCAGTTAATGTTACTAAATACTATAAACAATAAGATAGTCCACCCTTTTATTCGAAGTTATTATAATAGTTATTATAACTCTAAATATAAGTATATATTAGAATTTTGTCAAAGTCAACAGCTTCCTAAAGGTATTCGTTTTAAGGTGTCCGGCGTACCGGTGGATGTGAAGCAAACGATAAAACAAGCAAGGTACTCTACGGAATTAAATGTAGGGTGCCTTGCCTATTGTTGATAATTGCATTGTTGCATATTTTTCTGGAATCTTTTCTCCTATCCGTTTCATTGTTGGCTTTTTCATTCTGATGGAATTACTTCCTATAGAAAGTCTTCTCTAAGCAGCCAGATGGATCTTATTGAATCCTTCGTTGAGAAATGCTCAATCCTTTTTCACTCCAAATTCTCAGTGCGGCATCTTCAGCCTTAATAGCGTATGCATTCAGACCGTCTCTGTCATGTTCGCCCGTGTGAGATTCTTCATCCAGTTAAAACGGTTGATCTTAACTACTGCAACAAAGCACTTTAATATCTGATCCGACTTCAAGCAGGCGAAAACCCACCATGCAGGTGCACCCAGCCACGCAGAGATCAGCGCCGATGGCAGCACTACACAAAATACGAAAATCGTATCGTTTTTGAATACAAACGATATATCTCCGCCGGACTTTACCAGTCCAAAAAGACAGGGCATCTGGTATCCGCTGCCGATAATGGTGATCGAAATAACACCGATCAAAAGAGCTGCTTCTCCCGCTGCCGCCTGGCTAATGCCGCCACCCAAAGCACCGGAATATAGTCCGATAAAGGGCCCTCGGAGAACTGCAACGAGTGCGCCGGAGAGTAGTCCTACGAACAGAAATATTACCTGCGTAGTTCGTGCATACTCCTTCATCAGCTCATATTTTCCTGCTCCGACCGTCTTACCGGTAATAATGCCTACCGCCGAAGCGAGACCGCCAATCGCAATGAAGGCCAGTGTACCCATGGTATTAGCGATGGACACCGCTGTAGCGACGGATGCGTCGAAGAAATGCCCAAAGATGATGGAATTAACCATTACGTTCACACTCCATACCACCTCGCCCGCAATGAGCGGCAGGCCATACCGGATATAATCGCCGCGGAGTGTCCGATCCGACTGCCGCAAGTCGACAATCTTCAAGTTCAGCTTTTTATCTCGAAGAAGCACATAAAATGCAATCGCAACCGTTTCGACCACCCGGCCCATCACGGTTGACAGTGCTGCCCCAAATACACCCCATCCCAGAACATAAATAAACAAGGCATTAAGGGCAACATCAAAGCAAAGAGAAATCAAAGAAATCTTCATACCTATGGAAGGGGTTTCTACCGCACGCATGGAGCTGAGTAGCACCTGAGTAATGCATAAGAACAGATAA
>JAEZFH010000124.1 GCA_023437885.1 Bacillota bacterium
CACACACAGGACGTAAGACACATGACTGGATTTGTATGCCACACCCGTACAAGTATGTTCGTCTGTGACATACAAATCCAATCACATGTCTTCCATACAGTGCATTTCGAGGGTATCATGCCCTCCACCCGGCTCCTGGCTGAACTGTTACTCGTATTCTAATGAATTATAGACCAAAACTTGACATTCGATTAGATAGAGATTATCATATACGTGTATGCCGTTTGGGTACATTGTTATAAGAATGTCTGAAAGTGGATGTCGGGCAGGAGGAGAGCATGGGAAGGCGCAGAAGACGCAGAGGCCGCACAAAACAAATTATTTTTCTTATTCTCAGTATTGAGGTGCTGGTGATTATCGGCGGACTTGCTTATTTCCAACTGCGGCCGGAGGTGGTGAAGGTGCTTACTGTAGAGGCCGGCGACCAGGAAATTACGGCTGAACGGTTTTTGAAGTACCAATACCAGGAAGGCAGATTTATAACCGATATAGAGAGCATAAATACCAGTATTCCCGGAAGCTACGAGGTACAGATCATGGTAGGCAGCAGGGTCCATACCTCCTTGCTGGAGGTGGTTGACACTATATCACCGGCGGTCACGGTTGCGGATCAGCTAGCCCTGTGCGGAGAGGTCCCGGATGCGAAAGTCTTTGTGACAGAGGTCTCGGATGCGACACAGGTAAGCATGTTCTTTGAGGAGGAGCCGGACACTTCGGTACCCGGAGAGCAGGAAGTGACAATCATATGTGAAGACAGCGGAGGCAACAGAACCGTTAAAAAAGCACAACTTACCGTGCTGGATGTCCGAAGTACGGTTACCATGGAAGCTGGTTCGCCGATGAACATCACTCCGGCGGATTTTTTAAATAACAGCAATTATGATGTAACCTTTCTTACTGATCTTAGGACGTTGGATACCAGTAAACCGGTAACACATCCGATTGAGCTGTTGGTAAACGGAAAGTTAGTTACCGGCAATATTGAAGTGGTGGATACTACTCCTCCGAAGGTAACAGCCAGAAAGCAGCAGGTCTGGAGGGGGCAGGAAGCAGAGGCCATAATCTTTCTTGACAGTATAGAGGATGCTTCGGAGGTTACAGCCTCCTATAAGACAGCACCGGATTTTAACAGCCTGGGGGATCAGGAGATTACATTGCTGGTGAAGGATTCCTCAGGGAATACGACGGAGCTGCCGGCAATGATGACGGTTGCAGAAGACACCGAGCCGCCGGTAATCCTGGGGGCTGCGGATAAAATAATATATCTGGGGGATTCCGTATCCTATATAAAGGGAGTCTCCGTATCGGATAACAAGGATAAGGACCTTCCCTTTGAGGTGGATGCCAGTAAGGTAAACCTGAAGAAGGAAGGCACCTATACGGTTACTTACGCGGCTGAGGATACCTCCGGTAACAAGGCTGTTAAGAAAATTACGATCAGGGTTAAAAAAATCGTTATATCCCAGGATACGGTAAACGAATTGTGCGATGAGGTGCTTGGAAAGATCAGTAAAAGCTCAATGACCAAACGAGAAGTTGCCTATGAAATATATAAATGGATTAAGCAGCATGTGAACTATAGCGGAGATTCAGATAAAACAGACTGGCTGGCAGAAGCCTACCGCGGGATGACGGTCGGCAGCGGCGACTGCTTTACTTACTTTGCGGTTGCTCAGGCGTTATTAACAAGAGCTGGAATTGATAATATGGAAGTAACCCGTGTGGGGGGCAGAACAAGACATTATTGGAATCTGATCAACTGCGGAGATGGCTGGTATCATTTTGACTCATGTCCGAATCGGGATCATCTGGAATCCTTTATGCTTACGGATAAGCAGACAGAGGAATATACCAAAAAGCGCGGAAATAATTACTATGTCTTTGATAAGTCCCTGTATCCGGCGACGCCGGAGGAATAATCAGCGGCACGGAGATTATATATAGATTATTTTAGAAAAATATGCAGAGATTAACAGAGTGGGTATCTCTTGTTGTAGATATGGAACTATTTCATCCTATCGATATTCACGGAAGGGAATTACATGAGAGAACAGGGCGGGCAAGGTCGCCGCATAAAGAAGATTATTATTCCCATATTCAGTGCCGGGATGCTGATGCTACTGATTGGAGTAACTTGCTTCTGGAATCGGTCCGCGGTTGTGGATGCAGTAACCCTGGAAGCCGGTGACAAGGGAATCAGCGTTGAGGATTTTCTAAAGGAAAAGGACCGGGAAGGCAGCTTTGTAACAGATATCGGAAGCTTAGATACCAATGTTTTGGGAAGCCATGAGATTAAAATTATGGTCGGCTCCAAAATTCATACCTCCCTGCTGGAGGTGGTTGACACCAAGGCACCAATCTTTACCGCAACAGACCAACTGGCGCTGCGGGGAGAAGAGGTCGATCCGAATATTTTTGTAACGGAGGTATCCGATGCAACCGAGGTAAATATTTTCTTTGAAAAGCCGGTGGATACCTCAGCGCCGGGAGAGCAGGAAGTATCCATTATCTGCGAGGACGGCGGCAAGAACAGGACTGCCCGGAAGGCAAAGCTTACGGTATTGGATATCCGGAATAAGGTAACCATGGAAGCCGGCTCAGAGATGAAGATTGCCCCGGAGGATTTTGTGAAGGACAGCGGCTATAAGATATCCTTTGTTACGGACCTTTGGACCCTGGATACGAGTAAGCCGGCGGTGTATCCGGTTGAGCTTGAGGTAAACAAAAAATTGGTAACAGCAAAAATTGAAGTGGTAGATACGACTCCTCCCAGAGCCGCAATTAAGAAGCAGCAGGTATGGAAGGGAGAAAAAATAGATGCGAAGGCTTTCCTTGACCGAGTAGAGGATGTATCCGAGGTTTCTGCAGCTTATAAGACGGCACCGGATTTCAATAAGCCGGGAAAACAGGATATCATGCTGGTACTGACGGACAGCTCGGGGAATGTAACAGAGCTTCCGGCCGCTGTGACTGTGCAGGAGGACACCGAACCGCCGGTTATTCTGGGGGCGGCGGATAAGCTGGTATATATCGGCGATTCCGTATCCTATCGCAAGGGAATCACCGTATCGGATAACAAGGATAAGGATCTTTCCTTTGAGGTGGATAACAGTAAGGTGAATCTGAAAAGAGAAGGAACCTATGAGGTCACTTATTCGGCAGCGGATACCTCCGGTAATAGGGCTACCAAAAAGATTGAAGTAAAAGTAGAAAAATTCGTCGTATCCGAGGATATGCTGAATGAATTGTGCGATAAGGTTTTGGACAAGGTTACAAAAAGCTCTATGACAAAGCGGGAAGCTGCCTATGCGATCTATAAGTGGATTAAGCAGAAAATAGACTACAGCGGCGATTCCGATAAATCGGACTGGATGGCGGAGGCATACCGTGGAATGACAAACGGAAGCGGTGACTGCTTCACGTATTTCGCAGTTGCCAAGGCCCTGCTGACAAGGACCGGTATTGATAATATGGAGGTTAACCGGGTGGGAGGCAAGACCAGGCATTACTGGAACCTCATCAACTGCGGAGAGGGCTGGTACCATTTTGATTCCTGTCCGACCCGGGACAAGCACGAGGGCTTTATGATGACGGATAAGCAGGTAGAGGATTATACCGTAATGCGCGGGAATAATTACTATACCTTTGATCATTCCCTGTATCCTGCAACACCGGAGGAATAGCCCGGTGATATGCGTTTGGGTCATGTATCCGATTACGTTCCAAAGGATAGGGAGCGGATGGGGACAGCTATAAAAAAGCGGCTCTTTCATGGCATTTGGTTCCTGACCGGACCGAAGGGTATATCAGGTCTGCAGCCATCAGGAAGGAGCAGTAGAGTTGAGAGGTGTGTTATTACGAAGGTTTTAGGTGTCATAGGCGGGCTGGGGCCCATTGCGACAGCGTATTTTTATCAGTTGGTAATACAGATGACCGAGGCGGAGGTTGATCAGGAGCATATTGAGATGCTGATTTACAGCAAGCCTTCCATCCCGGACAGAACAGAATATATTCTTGGAAAAAGTGAAGCGAATCCGGTCTATCCGATGATTGAGACCGGACGGAAGCTGGTGGGAATGGGAGCGGAGCATATTGTGATTCCCTGCATAACCGCACATTATTTTCATGAGATTTTATCAGAGGGAATTGAGGTGCCGATCCTCCATGCCATCAGGGAGACAGCAAATTATCTGCGGGAGCAGGGCATCCGCTGTGCCGGTATCATGGCAACGGAAGGAACGGTTCACAGCGGCCTGTTTCAGGAAGGATTATCGGAATGCGGGATCTCATATGTGATTCCTGACGTGGAGAATCAATCAGCCGTTACGGATTTGATCTATAAGAATGTGAAAGCAAACAAACCGGTGGAATTTGAGAAATTTCACAGGGTATCCCAATGTCTCCGACAGGATGGGGCCCAGGTGATTATTCTGGGCTGCACCGAGCTTTCCCTGATTAAAAGGGATTATGCCATCGGTCCGGGCTATATTGATGCGATGGAGGTTATGGCGATGCGCAGTATTATTCTGAGCGGAGCCAGGCTGAAGGAGGAGTACCGTACTCTTATTACGGTTTAGCTAATCAAGATAGAAAGCAGAGCTATGCACTGCACAAATTCGCAAGTCTGTGCCAGCGTGTATCGGCTTAAGAATAAGAAACTGCATCAGTGGTTAATGAATCATTGATACATTCTTATATTATACATTAAACAATGGAAGGGCTTTGAAAAGCATGCATACTTTAATAAAGTATAGAAACGTAATGGAATATCTGGAGCAGATCGTGGAGAAAGCTCCGGACAAGATAGCTTATGCCAATGAGGATATGGGGTATACCTTTAAAGAGGTGTATGCCAATTCCCGGTCCATCGGAACCTTTTTAAGCAGGAAGGGCCTGTCGAAGGAGCCGGTTGTGGTATTCATGGGCAAGCATCCCAGAGAAATTGTTACTTTTTACGGAGTGATCTATTCCGGTAATTATTATGTTCCGATTGACGAGGAGATGCCCAGGCACAGGATTGAGTTAATCTTTGAAAACCTGGCTCCCCGGGCGGTAATCTGTGACGCGGATACCTGCAAGCTGCTGGAGAACCTGCCCTTTGAGGGAGAGGTCTATCTCTATGATGATATGGTATTACAACATGCCGATACGAAGCTGCTGGGTGACATCCGGGACCGGCAGTTGGATACGGACCCGATCTATATCGTATTTACCTCCGGTTCGACCGGAGTTCCCAAAGGGGTGGTGGCCTGCCACCGTTCTGTAATTGATTACGTTGATACTTTATCCGATATTCTTAAGGTTGACTCGGATACGGTATTCGGTATTTAGGTACCGCTTTATGTGGATGCCTGTCTGAAGGAGCTGTATCCGACCCTGAAGTACGGAGCAACAGCATACATTATTCCGAAGAATCTATTCTTATTCCCGTTACAGCTGGTGGAATTTCTGAATGAACATAAGATTAATACCGTTTGCTGGGTGGTCTCCGCACTGACGATGATTTCTGCCTTCGGCGCTTTGGAGAGGGAGGTACCCAGGTATTTTCGGACCGTTGCTTTCGGCAGCGAGGTATTTCCGATCAAGCAATATAATCTGTGGAAGAAGCATCTGCCGGATGCGCGCTTCATTAACCTGTACGGACCGACGGAAGCCACCGGAATGTCCTGTTACTACGAAGTGGACCGGGATTTTGCACCGGATGAGACGATTCCCATCGGACGTCCTTTTAAGAATAAGGAAATTCTGCTGTTGGATGAAAATAACCGGGTTCCGAAGCAGGGGGATGAGGGAGAAATCTGTATCCGGGGAACCGGGCTTACTTTGGGGTATTTCAATAACTTTGAAAAAACCAATGAGGTATTTGTACAGAATCCGTTGAACAAGAGCTATCCGGAGCTGATTTACCGTACCGGTGATATCGGAAGATATAATGACCGGGGTGAGCTGATGTTTGTCTCACGTAAGGATAATCAGATTAAGCATATGGGGCACCGCATCGAGCTTGGCGAGATTGAAAGTGCGGTGAACCAGATGGAGGAGATTAAGAGTGCCTGCGCTATCTTTGACCAGGGAAAGAAAAAGATCGTACTGTATTATGTGGGGGATCTGACGAGTGCCCAGATTGCACTCTATTTAAAGGAAAAACTTCCCAGGTATATGATCCCCAATATCATCGAGAAGCTGGAGGAGATGCCCCTGACCTCCAACGGTAAGATTAACCGGGTTTTATTAAAAGAAAAATATAATAATAAATAATCCGTGTGCACGCATTTCTGTGAAACACGACGAGGAGGACAAAATGGAAATAATTTTAGAAATTTTAAGCGGACTTCACCCGGAGGTGGATTTTGAAACCTGCGTTACCCTGATTGATGATAAGATTATTGATTCCTTTGATATCGTATCCATCGTATCCGATATCAGTGATGAATTTGATATTACAATTCCGGTAGAAGAAATTATTCCGAGAAATTTTAATTCTGCCAAGGCATTGTATGCCATGGTAGAACGTCTGATGGAGGATTAATCCCGCATAGGAATGCGGACAAGTACTGCAAAATAAGCACAAAGGTATCCGTTCCCTGTTCTGCCGGGAATGGGATACCCGTGCAATACGGAGATCATTATGCTTTTTACATCATATCGATTTATATTGTTTATTCTGGTATTATTTCTGGTATATTATATCATGCCAAAGAAGTACCAGTGGATATTGCTCCTGCTGGGAAGCTATCTCTTTTACAGCATTGCCGGGGTAAAATATCTGATTTATATTTTAGCGACAACCTTATCCACCTATTTCATCAGCTTACGGTTAAACCAGCTCCAAACTGCCCAAGCCTCCTATTTGAAGGAAAATAAGGAAAGCTTAAGCAGGGAAGAGAAAAAGGCTTACAAGGCCGGGATGAAGCTCAGGCAGAGAAGGTGGATGGTGCTTTGTCTGGTGTTTAATTTTGGAATACTGGCTGTTATTAAATATGCAGATTTTACATTAAGTAATATCAACGGGATATTGAATTGGGTTGGCACGAAGCCTTTGCCTTTAATCGGCTTTGTACTGCCTTTGGGAATATCCTTTTATACATTTCAGACCATGGGCTATCTGATTGATGTGTACCGGGAGAAATATCCCAGTGAACGCAATCTGTTCAAGCTTGCATTATTCATATCCTTCTTCCCGCAGTTGATCCAGGGTCCCATCAGCCGTTTTGACGATCTGAAGGAGACTTTATTTTCGGAGCACAGAGCGGATATTACTAATATCTCCTTCGGTCTTCAGAGAATCCTATGGGGATACTTTAAAAAGCTGGTGATCGCGGACCGCCTTCTGGTGGGAGTGAATACGATTGTACGGAACCCCGAGGAGTTTCAGGGCGTCTATGTTCTTGTAGGCATGTTTTTCTATGCCATTACGCTGTATGCTGATTTTACCGGAGGTATCGATATTACCATCGGTATTGCCCAGGTGCTTGGAATTCGGGTTAAGGAGAATTTTGAGCGGCCCTATTTCTCCAAGTCCATTGCGGAGTATTGGAGAAGATGGCATATTTCCCTGAGCACCTGGTTCCGGGAATATATGTTTTATCCGATTTCCGTCAGTAAGTCCATGCTGGATCTGGGGAAAAGCTGCAAGAAGCATGTGGGTGACTGGCTGGGACGAAGAATTGCAATCTATATAGCATCAATTATTGTGTGGTTTACTACGGGTATCTGGCACGGTGCTGCCTGGAACTTCATTGTATGGGGATTATTAAACTGTCTGGTGATTCTGGTATCCCAGGAGTGCATGCCCCTGTATGAGAAATTCCATGCAAAGTTCCACGTCGGACATACCTTCTGGTACCGGCTGTTCCAAGTGGGCAGGACGTTCTGGCTTATGAGCTTTCTGCGGACCCTGGATTGCTACCGGGATGTCGGAACCACCTTCCGGATGTATGGTACCATAGTTACGCGGTTTAATTATGATGAGTTATTTACCGGAGGCTTGATGCAGCTGGGATTATCAATTGCGGATTATCTGGTGCTGATCGCAGCGGTTGCCTTTATGCTGGCAGTTAGCCTGCTGGGACGCTCCGGCAGTGTAAGGGAGAAGCTGGCCTCCAGACCTCTGGCAGTCCGGTATGCAACGTATTTCATACTGCTGCTGGTAATACTGATCTTTGGAGCTTATGGTGTTGGATATGATGCCAACCAATTTATCTACAGCCAGTTCTAACCGGAAGGGCATTGATACGATCAAAGATGCGGTGAATATACCACCGATTTGCTTGAAACCATGCTATTAAACCATGATGCATTAACATAAGAACAGGTGCTAATCCTAAGAAAGGCCGATTTTAATGAAGAAAAGGATAATGATTAATATTGTCGCTGTATGCCTGGCGATTCTGTTACTGGCATTGCTGCAGAGACTGTTTATGCCGAAATATATGTCCTCCATCCATGAGGGTAATCTGATTGAGGAATATTATGATGAGGTGAAGGAGCATGATGTCATATTTATCGGAGACTGCGAAGTATTCTCTAATGTATCCCCGGTTACACTGTGGGAAAAGTACGGCATCACCAGCTATATTCGCGGAAGCGCACAGCAGTTAATCTGGCAGTCCTACTATCTGCTGGAAGAAACATTGAAATACGAGAAACCCAAGGTGGTTGTATTCAATGTATTGGCGATGAAATACAATGAGCCGCAGAAGGAGGCATATAACCGGCTGACCCTGGATGGGATGAAGCTATCCGTGCCGAAGCTGCGTGCTATTCAAGCCTCTATGCTGGAGGACGAGTCCCTGGTGAATTACCTCTTTCCGCTGCTCAGATATCATTCCCGTTGGAATGAGCTTTCCGCAGAGGATGTAAAATATCTCTTTCATAAGAACACTCTGTCCCATAACGGCTTTCTCATGAGAGTCGACACCAAGCCGGTAACCGTGGTGCCCAAGGGGAAGAAGCTTGCGGATTACAGCTTTGGCAGCAACAGCTATGATTACTTAAATAAGATGACCAAGCTCTGCAAAGAGAACGGCATAGAGCTGGTACTGATAAAATCCCCCAGTGTATATCCTTACTGGTATGAGGAATGGGATAACCAAATTGTAGAGTATGCAAAGGAAAATGACCTGACCTATATTAATTTCCTGGATTATGTGGAGGATATGGGGATCGACTACAGTACGGATACTTATGACGGCGGCCTGCATATGAATTTGGCCGGCGCAGAGAAATTCAGCAATTATCTGGGACAAACCTTAAGCAGTCAGTTCCAGCTGCAGGACCATAGAGAAGAGGAAAAGCTGGCATCCATCTGGAAGCAGAAGGCTGACTTCTATTATGCGATGAAAGAGGACCAGGAAAGGGAGCTTCGGGAATATGGCTATCTAAAGAGCTACGGAGCAGTGGCCCAGTCAATTGAGGAGGAATAGCCGTTGGCGAGGAATAGCATTGACGGAGGATAGGCATTGACGGAGAATAGGCATTGACGGGGAATTAGGCATTGACGGAGAATAGGCGTTGACGAAAAAACGGAAACGTTTCGTTAATACAAATCCAGGGATGATAGATTTAGCAACAGATAAAGTTATAATATTTAATGAAAGGTAAGGGAACCGGAATGAAAAAATTAATGATATTGATGGCAGCAGTGCTTCTGTTGACCGGCTGCGGCAATACGGGAGCAAAAGGGAATGAGGATAAGAATCCGGCGGAAAATCCGTCAAATCAGACAGCAGAGGATTCCAACGCGTCCACGGAAGGCTTTTCCTTTGAGAATAGCGGGATTACAGTACCAATGAATGTGGATGCAGCTCCGATCATAGAAGAGCTCGGAGAACCGGTGGAATACTTTGAGGCAGCCAGCTGCGCTTTTCAGGGCTTGGATAAAATCTATTATTATAATGGTTTCGAGGTTGGCACCTATCCTAATGGAGATAAGGATTATGTATCCTATGTAAACCTGCTGGATGATTCAGTAGCAACAGATCAGGGAATCTTCCTGGGATCAACTCTGGATGAGGTAACCGCCGCCTATGGAGAAGACTATACCGCTGAGGGCTCTTCTTATGTATATCGCCTTGGTGATACTAAGCTGACCTTTATCGTTGAGAACGATGCGGTAACTTCGATTACCTATGCCGCAATTGTGGAAGGCTTAAATAATTAACAGGAATTGAGGCAGGTTGTTTAATAAAAGAAAAATTATCTTGTGAATACTTAATTCATTTGAGACAAAATTCATAAATCCCGTTTGTGATAAGCTCACGCAGTTATTGGCACTATGTGCAACTGTGTGAGCTTAGATAATATAAAAATAAATTTATTTCCATTATATACTTGACGCTATTTGTGTCAAACAACCGTACGTTCCAGTCTGCTACCCAGACGGCTCAACACCTCGTTCGTAATGGAATGCGTTTGCTCGGCCAGATCAGCAGCACTGATCTCCTTGTCTTCGGATTTTCCGATCAGGATAGCAATATCTCCGGCCTTTACATCGGGAATGCCGCTGACATCAATGATTGTCTGATCCATGCAGATACGGCCGATGATAGGAGCTTTGCATCCACGGATCAAAACTGCACCTGCACCGTTGGAAAGCGAACGAGGTAATCCATCTGCATATCCAATGGCGATGGTTGCAATTCGCATGTCATGATCTGCTGTAAAGCAGATACCATAACCGGCCGACTCATTGGTATAAAGATCCTTGACAGTGGCCACGCGGGCCTTCAGGGACAGCACCGGCTGCAGCGAGTCTTCCCATGTTGCGGTATCTTCTTTTGTGCTTAGCAAACCATAGAGTGCAATGCCGACTCTGGTGTAATCACCTGCGAGCTCTGGATAGTTTATGATACCGTAGCTTCCCAGCAGATGTACCTTGGGGGTGGGATAACCCAGCTGCCGGAGTTCCAGGGTGACACGGCTCCATGCCGTGATCTGGGATTTTGTAAATGCCATATCCTGGGGAGTAATTCTGTCTGCAGCAGAGAGATGAGAGAACATTCCGTCAACAATCAGGTTTTTCATATCATAGATAGAGCATATCCGGTCGATATTCTCGCTTCGTTCCCCTAAACGGTGCATACCGGTATCAATGCCGATATGTACATGAAGCTTTTTGCCGTACTGATTTAATTCTTTTGCATAGGCATAATCTATGACAGTCTGGGTCAGATGATAACGCCGCAGCAATGAGAATTGCACCGGGTGTGTATATCCCAGTATCAGTATTTCTCCAGTTATCCCATGCTGCCGCAGTTCTATTGCTTCCTGCATGCAAGCCACGCAGAAAGCATCTACACCCAGCCGGTTCAGCTCCTTTGCAATCAGAACCGCACCATGTCCATAGGCATCGGCCTTCACCGCAGGCATTAACCTGCAATTATCGGGCAGCCTAGAGCGAAGGAATTGAACATTTTGCCTCAGCGCATCCCGGTCCAACTCAATCCATGCCCTGCCGCACTCCCGGTAATTTTGTTCCGTACGCATTGGACTGCCTCCATTCTGTGATGATAAACCCATCTGTATTATTGCCGGAAATGCTGTATGGCGCAGATCCGTCGATTTCCAGGAGGGTATTGCTCGCCTGCTCTGCCTTCAGATACGAAACCAACACCCCCTGTTCGCAGGGCTGAATACCGTGCGCTTTCTGTCCATAGGGAAATTGTTTGATGAAAATGATGTATTCCTCCAAAGTCAGATCGTGTTTTTTCATGATTTCAGCATGAGGAACTCCTACGTAACGGAAATGCCAAGGCTCATGACCGATGCCGGTAATTTGCTCTTTGCCGGCAGGATAACGCTCTATAAATCCATAGGCCGCGGCTTTTTTGCGGAAGGTCTGGCTAATACCGCTGTATGGGAAATCAGGACAGATAAAGTCAATGCTGTCCTGCTTCAGGGCAAGATCAATCGCCAGTCCGGTCTGATGCTCGCTGTGACCGGGAATAGCTACATATTTTTCCGTGAACCTACGCCCGCTTTCCTTCAACGTATTATTCCAAATATCCTGCTGCTCCTCAAAGGAGCGCCAGCCGCTTACGGGACCGATGCTCCCCCAACCATGGATGTCGGCGATCAGATTGGAAAGTAAAGTAGCGGCTCTGCGCTGCATTCGGATGGATGGGAGCTCCTCCTGAACAGGAACCAGATCATCGGGCACCTTACCCATAAACTTGTGCATTGGCATCAAGGCATGTTCACGATTGACTAAAATCAGGCTCCCGGTATAGATGTGAGTGCTTGGTAAAACGAGAGTGCTCATGCTTTCACCGCCTGTTCTATGATCTGCTCAAGAATCTTTTGAAAAGAATGACCGGCAGCCTTCATCATGCCGGGATAGCGACTATGCTCCGTAAATCCGGGAATGGTATTCACCTCGTTAAATACAATTTCTCCGGAAGGCGTCAGGAACATGTCCACTCTTGCAAAGCCGGAACAGCCGAGCGCCTGATAGATGCGCTTAGCGGTTTCCTTCACTTTCTTTGCTTTTGCTTTGCTGATTCTGGCAGGCACATGGATTGCAGAGGTCTTCAGCGTATATTTCTCAGTAAAATCAAAGAAACCGCCGGAAAGCTCAATCTCATCCACCTCACCGGTAATCAGCTCCTGGGTGCCCAGCACGGCGCAGCCTACCTCAAAACCCTCGATGTTTTCCTCAAGGATGACCTGATTGTCATACTGGAATGCCAGATCAATCGCAGCAAGGAGTTCACTGGCTTCCTTCACCCTGGTAATACCATAGGAGGAGCCTGCTTTTACAGGCTTCACATAGAGCGGATAACCAATCTTTTCAGCAAAGTTGACGGAGGACTGTCTGGGAGTGTTTGTCTCCAGAACCAAGGAGCTCGGAATGCGCACCCCGGTGAGACCGGCCAGCTTATGTGCCCGATCCTTGTCCATACACAGAGCAGAAGCAAGCACGCTGCAGCCAGCCAGTGGAATTCCTGCCAGTGTGACTGTGCCCTGAACCGTTCCATCCTCACCGTTTTTACCATGCAAAACCGGGAAAGCAACATCGATAGAAATGGATTCCATCCCCGATTTCGTAAGGAGGAGAAGCTTATGCGCCCTGCGTTCCGGAGACAGGATTGCAGGAACACAGTATTTTGTATTCTGCCAGGTATCATTTTTGATCCTTTCGGTATCTCCGGTATAGTAGTACCAGTCGCCCTCCTTGGAGATCCCGATGGGTATCGGATTATATTTTTCTGTGTCCAGGTTGCTGATAACTGCCGAGGCAGATTCGAGGGAAACACTGTATTCGGAAGAGCAGCCGCCGAAGAAAACGGCAATGTTTAACTTATTCATAGTAGTTATCCTTTCTTTCCCGGAGCATAAAAGAACACCCCGTTTCGATACGTAAATTGTATCAAAAC
>JAEZFH010000129.1 GCA_023437885.1 Bacillota bacterium
GGGACACAGACAGTAAACGGCACGCAGGCAACTGCTTACGCAAGAATCCGTTATACAAAGGGCGGTGATTTCAAACGGGCGGAGCGTCAGCGGATCGTAATTCAGAAAATATTTGATAAGGTTAAGAGCTCCGACGTCTCCACCATCAATTCTATTGTAGATGAGATGCTGCCGCAGATATACACTAACCTGTCCGCAGCGGATATCCTGGATCTGGTCAAGGATGTGCTCTATTATAATATCGTGAATAACACCGGCTTTCCTTTTGAAAAGGATGCACATAACTACAAGAAGGTATCCTATGTATTCCCCATCAATCTTCAGGATAATGTAGTCAGATTGCATGAATTCCTGTTTGATGAAATCGGATATATTCCCAGCTCTACTGTTATGGAGTACTCCTCCTATGTTGAGGGAATCAGAACACAATAATTCATTCCGTTCTCATTGCTTTACCAATTCGAGCAAGCAGTTGACATTATCCATAATATCAATAAAAGCGTCTTCCAAAAGGGAGCTGCTGCAAAATAGGCGGTTAATTACCTGTTTTTGCAGCAGCTTCTATTTATCTATATAAAGCAAAGGTGCCGCATAACTGCTAAGAATTAGCAACTTTGCGACACCCCTTTATGCATGGACTCTATATGTCATGATCTTTTGTGCTTTGATCTTTTGTGCTTCGATCTTTTGCGCTTGATCTTTTTGTGCTACGATCTTTTATGCCATGCTCTTTCTTACATTTCTGCTTCAGCATTCCCTGAATTAATTATTTTAAAAGCTCCAACAGGCGTTCTGTTGCATTGCAGTCCGTATAAATATAATTTTTCTCAATAAAATTATCGATCTTATACAATTCAAATGCTTCCCCGCGGATAATCCCGGCCACCTCATCACCGGTATAGGCTACGGGACCAGGTACAAAGGAGGTGTAATCATAATAGAAACCCCTTCCCTGCTCTGAAAATTCATCATAATCATACGCATAAAAAATCATCGGACGCCCGGTAAGGCTGTACTCAAAGATGATCGAGGAATAATCCGTGATCAACAGATCCGATGCCAACAGTACCGTATTGACATCTCTTTCAAAGGACAGTTGGACGATATGCTCTCCCAAATCCTCCTGCCGGAAGGCTCCTGCGATATGGGGATGAAGCTTCAGACCCAAACAGTAATCCTTCGACAGTTCTCTGCCAAGTTCCTTAAGCAACTCAATCAAACGGGGATTCTGCTCCTGGCTGTCCCGAAAGGTAGGCGCATACAGAATAAGTTTTTTTCTCTCGGGTATCTTATATTTCTGATAAATATATTCCTTGTCCGGGCATCTTCCTGCTGCTTCTGCCTTCTTAATTCTTCCGAGAAGTTCATCTGTCTTGGGAAGACCAATGGGATAGATCACTTCCTCCCTCACCCCAAAAGCACCTGCATAGAGCCTCTTCACCTCGGGTGAATTCACAATCAGGTGGGTGATATTGGCATTGGCTCTCTTCTCCAGCATCCCTAAGTAACCTGTATTCACATCCTGGCCGAATTTCTTGATGGTGCCGGTACCATGCCATAGCTGTACTACCTTGGTACCTCTTCTCCTGCGAAGATAAGCATAAGGCAGGAACACATTATCCAGCAATACAATCTCCGCTCTCGCCAGTTCATAAGGCTTTCTCAGAAAGAACACCAGAAGATGCCTGATACCGGACAGCTTTTTTACCTCTCCCGCCTCACGCTTTGTCAGATAGGAAAAGGTATATCCTTCCTCACATTTTTTCAAGGCTCTGACCGTAATACTCACATTACTGCCCTCTCCGTCATCATGGGTCATGATGCAGAATACCCTTTTCTTTTTGATGGGCACTAGTCGGCACAAGTTGTAAACCAGCGCAAACAGCCAATAACCAACGGTTTTTGTCATGAGCGATACTCCTAGGATCAATCTGTCTCAGGTATCTATACCATGATATAGCAAGCTATCATATGGTATACTTTATTAAAGTATGTATTATCATAGAATACAGAGCATCCTTCTTTGCTTCTACTACCGCTAACGGTAAGTGTGCTGCAGGAATTACTTTTTTGTCAGGCTCTGAATCAATTCGGTCACTCTTCGGGAAGCTTTTCCGTCATCTGCATGGTTGAATTTGCGGTAAAATGCTTCTTCCCGCTCCTGATATCTCTCCGGGTCATAATTCTTAATCGCTTCTACCAGCTCGTCCGCTGTCAACGCCACCGGTCCGGGAGCCTCCGCCAGGAAATCGAAATAGAATCCTCTTAAGGTATCCTTATATTCCTCGAGGTCATAACAGAAAAAGAGCATCGGCCTCTTCAGCAGGCTGTAATCAAACATCACTGAGGAATAGTCCGTGATCATCATGTCGGATACCAGGTAAAGATTCGAGATATCATAGCTTAAGTCACAGGAATAAACGAAGCCCCGGTAAGGGGTCCAATCAATTTGCTCCATCACCAGATAATGATATTTTACAATCATAATATACTCATCACCAAGTCTTCTCTGAAGCTCACCAAAGTCCAGGGGTGGGTTAAACTTATAGTTTCCCTTTCCGTAGAACTCATTGTCCCTCCAGGTAGGCGCATAAAGGAGGATCTTTTTATCCAAAGGCAATCCAAGCTGTCGCTTCAGCTCCAGGATACTTTCCGGGTTATTTTTTGCAAATAGAACATCATTCCTGGGATAACCGATCTCCAGCATCTCCTTATGGAAGGCAAAAGCTCTACGGAAAATCTCAGAAGAAAAACTATTCTGTGAAATCAAGTAATCCCAGGTCTGGGTATTTTCATAGAAATTCTTCTTATAACTATCAATTCCCTTTTCACCCGCCATATATACCGTATCCATATCCAAAGCCAGCTTCTTCAAGGGCGTTCCGTGCCAGGTCTGAATATATATGCTGCCAGGTTTTTTAATAATGTACTTGGGCAGCCGGGTATCACATACCCAGGTACCCGCAATCGCAAATAAGTAAAAATAAAGAATGCGGTTCCTCTTTACCGCCGTTGCCGCTCCCGGAAGCTGTGTTCTTGGATTCTCAAGAATAAAATAGCAGCGGTATTCCCGGTCTAAGCCCTGGCGTACCATTTCCTCATAGATTGCTCTGGGACTGCCGGTGTAATTCCGGCCCAGATTACTCTCAAATAAAATAACCTTCTTACGAAGCGGCAGGATTCTGACACCGAAGCGGTACACTCCGAGCACAATGGATTTCAGCTTCTTCTTTGTCTTCTTCTCCGTCTTCTTCACCAGCTTTTTACACTTATTCATCAGCGATAAGCTCATATGATCCTCTTTTCGGATTTAGTTTTTAAAGGAATTTCTTTATTATTTCTTTGCGCCCAGATTCAAGTCCTGCTTTATCTTAGTGGTTGAGATCCCATCGGTCCGCGGCAGGTACACTACCTCACAATAATCCTTTAAAAAGTCAAACTGGCCTTTCCAGTCGTCTCCCATGACAAACACATCAATCTGATTATCAACCACATCCTGGATCTTCTGCTCCCAGGTATATTCCGGAAGTACTTCATCCACATACTTAACTGCTTCCAGTATGATTTTCCGGTCCTCATAGCAGTGATAAGCCGTCTTATGCTTCAGTGCATTGAATTCATCGGAGGAAAGCACTACCACCAGATAATCCCCCAGCTCCTTCGCTCTTCTCAGAAGGTTAATATGTCCTACATGCAGCAAATCATAAGTCCCATACGTAATTACTTTCTTCATTGTTTTTATGCTCCGGGCCAGACCTTCCTGTACCAAGCGGAGCACATCCTCCTTTCAAATCCTACCTATTGATTTTTATACATTTCCAAGATCAACTTCTTAAACCTCTAATCATTTTTATACTTCATTAATTTTAGCTTCGTAGATAGCACTGACATCCGCGACCTTGCCCTTGGCGATCAGCCTTCCCTTCTCCAGCAGAATCGCCTGGTTGCACAGTCGGTTCACCTGCTCCAGAGAATGGGATACGAATAAAACCGTAACTCCGCTGTCAAACATAGCCTTAATCTTCTTCTCGCTTTTCTTACGAAACTTCGCATCCCCGACAGCCAGCACCTCATCCAGAATTAAAATCTCCGGCTCCACAATGGTAGCAATGGAAAAACCGAGCCTTGCCTTCATACCGGAGGAATAATTCTTCACCGGAACATTGATAAAATCACCCAGCTCGGAAAATGCAACAATCTCCTCATATCTCTCTCGTATAAAATCCCTTGGATAACCCAGCACCGCTCCGTACAGATAAATATTTTCCGCTCCGGTATACTGAGGATCAAAGCCTGCGCCAAGCTCAAGCAGCGGCACGATCTTTCCCTTAATGGAGACACTGCCCTCCGTCGCCTTTAATACTCCTGCAATAATCTTAAGCAGGGTGCTCTTCCCGGCTCCGTTCAGCCCCAGGATACCAAGACGGTCTCCCTTATTCACAGCAAAGGATACATTATGCAAGGCCCAGAACTCCTGATAACGCAGCTCGCTCTTCAGCATCTTGATAAAATATTCCTTTATATTATCCACCTTATTTTCCATCAGATTGAATTTCATACTGACATTATCAACCACTAATATCTGTTCCTTCATAAGACATCTCCACTCTGCTACCAGCCTGTGAAATTGGGCTACAGCACAATATTTGCAAAGTGAATTGTGAAGCAATTCACTTTTGGAAAATCCTGATTTTCCGTAGTAATCTCCGCTCAACAATAGGTGCGATTTATTCCACTTTATATATTATATATTAAGGATAAAATCATCCTGCTTTTTGTAAAACAGCAGAATACCTATGAATAAGGCACCAAAGCTGTAAACCGCAGACAGCAACAGGGCGGTCTGATTCATCGGTGAACCAAAGACGGCACTTCGGAAATTGCTGATAATGACATAAAGGGGATTGAGCATAAGAACCCACTCCTTATCCCCTAGATGCAAGGCATCAACTCGATAAAATATTGCACTCGTATACATGATGAGCATAAGTATCACTCCCCACAGATATTCCAAGTCACGGAAGAATACTGCCAGGGTCGCTATTATCATTCCTATCCCAAGAGCTAATATCAACAATAAAACCAATGGTATTATCGCTTGTATAAAATATACTGTTGGCATCACCTTAAAAATAAGAGTAGCTCCAAATAATACTATCATAGAAATCAGAAAAATCACATAATTCGATAGCACGGTAGACAATGGATAGATATACTTTGGTACATATACCTTCTTTATCATAGCACTGTTACTGCGTATCGATTTCATCGCAGACTTAGTAGAATCAGAAAAGAAGCTGTATAACAGTCGTCCGGTCAGAATATAAACAGGGAATTGAGGATCTTTTACTTGCCGCAGATTACCGAATACAAAAGTCAGCACTGCAGTGGTCAAAATCGGTTCCAATAACGTCCAAAGAATCCCCAAATAAGATCTGCGGTATTTCAATTTGATATCTTTCTTCACTAATTCCCCTAATAAAAAGCGATATTTACCAAAGTTCTTCCATACTTGCTTCACACTTAGCCTCCATAACACCTTACTATGGTATTCTACATTGAACTTATTCCGGTCTTTTGTTCCAATTAAAATTTGCATGCAAACATGCCTTGTATATTTTTCTCGCAAAAGCCTAACTTCTGCTTTACTGTGGCGGGATCACAGTGCGAGTGTCTCTCTCGCACTATGCTCACTACGCTTTTACTATATCATGAACTTCGTTCATGATCCCTAGCTCCGATCGTACGCTTGCGAGCAAGCTCACATCATACTCACTACGCTTTTACTATATCATGAACTTCGTTCATGATCCCCAGCTCCGATCGTACGCTTGCGAGCAAGCTCGCATCATACTCACTACGCTTTTACTATATCATGAATACTGATTTTACCACTTTTTCTGCTGCATGTCCATCTTCCCATTCACAAAATCTACGGTAAAACTCATCATATCGTTGTCTATATTCATCAGATACCGCATCGATTCCCCGAATTGATGTGATAACCTCCTCTGTTGTAAATAGCAGCGGACCCGGTACCTCTTTCTCTATATCGAAATAAAAGCCTCGAAGGACATCCCGGTATTTCTCCAAATCGTAGGTATAGAACAGCATCGGCCGTCTCAGATTAGCATAATCAAAAAACACCGAGGAGTAATCTGTAATCAGGATATCCGAGATCAGGTACAGCTCCGATATATCGTCATACTTACTTAAATTATAAGCAAAACCGGAGAGAGAACTCACATCCAGTGCATCAGCAATGAAATAGTGGGTACGAAGCAGTATCACATACTGATCCCCCAGCTCACGGCGCATTTTCTCCAAGTCCAGGTGCAGCTCAAATTTATATTGTCCCTTCCCGTAGTATTCGTCATCCCTCCAGGTAGGCGCATATAGGATGGTCTTCTTATCTTTTGGAATTCCTATCCGGCTGCGAATCTTCAGGGCTATCTCATCC
>JAEZFH010000127.1 GCA_023437885.1 Bacillota bacterium
GATCACAGCCGATGCAAGGCAAAAGTCTATGCCGTTTTTCCTGATTAGTTTTTTCTCCCTGACCATAAGTGTCTTTATCATTTACAGCAGTTACCTGGTAATCACGTTAGACCGCTTACCGGTAATCGGAACGTTTCGCAGCATCGGAGCGACCCAAAAAGTAGTTACCCGTATTCTTCTTTTGGAAAGTGCATTATATGGCGGTATGGGAGGACTGATTGGTATTCCGTTGGGAATGCTTGTGCTGAAATTGATTTTACAGGGCATGGGACAATCTCTGTCACAAGGAATTGAAATCCCCATTGTTATTTCACCATTCGGTATCATGATTTCTTTTACGGTAGCGGTTGCCGTTTCTCTGCTGAGTGCATGGCTCCCGGTACGCCGGGTAAGCCGCCTGCCAATCAAGGACGTTGTTCTTGGGACTGTAGAGGAAAAACGAATCCCACGACGCTGTATCGTTGGGATTGGAATAGGCCTGTTTACGATTTCTGTATTTCTGCCAAAGGTTGTTTCTGGAACAATGTTATATTTGGCGGGCGGTTTTTCCTTGTTGGGACTGATTGCCGCAACGATATTTGTCATTCCTCCTATGACAAACCTGATTTCTATGGGATTGGAACACGGGTATGGCCTGATTTTCAAGAACGAAGGCAGACTTGCCGCCCGGAACATGCGGGATAACAAGAACATTACACAGAACATTACGCTGCTTTTTATCAGCATTTCCGCAGTCATAGCAATCAGCGTTGTGGGGAATTTCGTAACTACCTATATCAGTGATGTATTCAACGGTGCAGAGCTACAAGGTTTTGCTGACGGACAAATGGAACCGGACTTTGTGGAGCAGGTGAAAAACATGGACGGCATTGAAAAGGTATTGCCCATTTTTGTGTTTGTGAATGAGGCACAAGGGAACGGTATTCCCTTTTCACGGCTTGAGGCAACGGACAATCTGGAATGGTATAGCTCCATGCTGGCACTCCACTACACAGAGAGTAATATGCAGGAGCAGGCTATTTCTGCATTTGCCACGGAACGGTCAATTATATTAAGCGAAAGCTGTTTGGAACGGACGGAATTTTCCGTAGGTGATACAC
This sequence comes from Bacillota bacterium, assembly GCA_023437885.1. Lineage (GTDB taxonomy): Bacteria > Bacillota > Clostridia > Lachnospirales > Lachnospiraceae > Mobilitalea. Next base: position 1,101 of record JAEZFH010000127.1, read on the forward strand.
TTACCTTGTCAAATGGTGCTGCCGCTAACTCTTATGTTGTAGTCGGCAGTTTCAAGTCGAGGGCAACGGATGTGGAAGCAGTAATTCCTGCTACCTATTCGGTTTCCGATTTTGGCAAGGTAATCTATGGTTTTTTAGCCTATACTGCCGCTGACCCGGATGCAATCATGGTGCAGATCCGTGACCTGTTCGGAGAGACCTCGAATTGGAGCCGGACGGTGGAGGAGTTTAACATGGATGCGCTTTCCACTGTAGGAGCCTTTTTGCAGCCTATGCACAGCATGACCTACTTCATTTTGCTGCTGGCAACGGTGGGAGTTATCAATAATCTGCTGATTAACTATATGCAAAAGCGCCGTGCAATCGCTATGTATAAATCTGTTGGATTAAGCAATCGGCAGAATATAAGAATGACTTTGATTGAGGGCTTTTCATCCGGCCTGATTGGTGCGGTAATCGCTATCTTTGTTTCATATATGGAAATACAAACGATTTTTCTTGTGGCTGGCCCGAAAATCTCAACTGTGCCGGAGCTTAGTGCCAAAACATTTCTTATGGCCGGGGCAATGGGGGTACTGGTCACTCTGCTGGGTTGCGTTGTTCCGATTTACAAAAGCCGCCAGATGAAATTAGTTGAAGAAATCAAATTTTAATAGAGAGATTGGAGGTTTTACAAATGGAACCATTCGTCGGTAATATTGCCGTTGAGGGCAAGTATATCGTAAAAGACTTTCGGCTTGGAGATACCATAACAAAGGTATTAAAAGGCGTATCCTTGCAGGTTATGCAGGGTGAATTTGTATCCGTCATGGGGCCGTCCGGCTCCGGGAAAAGCACGCTGCTCTATATTCTTGGCGGTTTGGACGCTCCGACCGGCGGCTCTGTTCACCTGAACGGCACAGATATCTCACGCTTCAAGGATGATAAAATGAGCAGAATACGGCGGCAAAATATCGGATTTGTATTCCAGTTTTACAATCTTATTTCTAACCTGAATGTAGAAGAAAACATTATGCTCCCGTTGCTTTTGGATGGCAAGAGAATGAGGGATTACGGGAAACAGCTGAGTCATATTTTAGAAGTGGTAGGCTTGACTGACAGGCGCAAGCATACTCCCCGCGAATTGTCAGGAGGACAACAGCAGCGTGTGGCAATCGCCCGCGCATTGATTGGAAGCCCTGAAATTCTGTTTGCAGATGAACCGACGGGAAATCTGGACAGCAAAACCGGGGCGGAAATTATGCATCTGCTACGCGATATTAACCGGGATTGCGGACAAACAATCATCATGGTAACACATTCGGCGGAAGCGGCCCAAAGCAGCAGCCGGATCATTACCGTCCGAGACGGAGTAATTGAATAGGCCAAAGCATTATCTGAATTATCCTATACGGAGATAGCCACCGGTTTGCCGGTTGAATTGGGGGATGATTTATTATTACTTTTGAGGAGTTGGTTGCAGATTTTTATTAATAACATAAAATAATACATAGTTATCGGCTCTATCGGAGGATTTTTACATGGATTCAAGGAATGACTTTGTACGGCAATCGCTGGAGTTACATCTTTTTTTTGGAAGAATTATGAAAGAACACTCTTTTTTCCTGGAACTGGGATTTACCCCAAGAGACAGTAATTATACACAGCAGGCAGATGCTTTTCGAACAGAATTCGACCAACTGTTATGGGAAGTTGTATCAGTTTCAAATGGAGTAGTAAGCCCAGAGGTACTTAACTCCGGAGAAGTATTTACCCAGTATACACTTGATGCCGAGAGAGCTTCTTCGTTCTATACGGGAATAAACATACCAATTGAAATAACAGAGGCAGAAGCCGGATTAATGGGAGCAAAGTCACTCCCGGCAAATACAATGCTTGAGGAAAGAGTATATTACATTAATCAAAGATATATATACTTGGTATCGGAGCTGATAAGATTTAAGTCTGAAATTTTATCAAATGTGTTATCCTGTAAAATGTTTACTGTAAATTATCCGCTGCTCATTGACCATATCTTGCGGGAAGCAAAACTCTATTTACAGATGATCCAGAGTCTGCAAAGCGGAAATGGATTGAAGCTGGAAGAGGAGGCCCTGGAGCAGGAAGCATTCTGGAACAGGATAATGGCAGAGCATTCAAAGTTTATCCGCGGGCTTCTTGATCCTACGGAAGATCAATTAATCGTTACAGCAAATAATTTTGGCAATGAGTTCGATCAATTGACAGCCGAAGCGATTGCTGCCATGGATCGGTCCTCCTCCTCAAGGCAGGTGACCGAGGAGAGCCTAGCTGCCACAAAGGCTATTCGGGATTTTAAAGCGCAAGGAACACAGGGTCTCATCGAATGTAAGGTCAAGTCAATCATTATACCTTTATTGGGCGACCATACGCTGCGGGAAGCAAACCATTTCCTTAGACTTTTAAAGATGTTTCAGAGATAAGCCGCCCACCACCGATAAAGGAGCAAAGTTAATACACGCTCCAGAATCCGATTTTTGATAAGGAAAACGGAGGCTTTGATTGAATTCAAGGCCTCCGTTTTCGGCTTAAGCAATCTTTTGAATCGATTTACAATCTATTTTTATTATCCATAGAGATACTCTTCCTTTCATAAGCAATTTGTATTATCATTAATAAAAAGCTGCTAGAAATACAGGCATTCGCTTCTTTAAACGGATTAGCTTGTGATGAGCTGGACAAAACATTGCATAAAATGTCGGGCATGACCGTATGGAAATTGATAGGATAGAAACACAGAGAGGGGGTGTTAATTGTGGGATGGATGGAAGGGATCAGTGAAGCAATCAACTACATTGAAGACAATATAACGGAAGAGATATCGGTAGAAAACATTGCAAAACGGGCATTTATATCCCCGTTTTATTTTCAAAAGGGTTTTACGATGCTCTGTGGTTTTACGGTCGGAGAGTATTTAAGGCAACGCAGACTCGCTCTTGCCGGCAGTGAGCTTGTTTCGACTGATGAAAAAACGATTGATATTGCTCTGAAATATGGTTACGACTCACCGGATAGTTTCACGAAAGCTTTTACTCGTTTTCACGGTGTTACACCTACTGCTGTTCGAAAGGACGGAGCAATGATTAAATCGTTCGCTTCGTTAAAAATCAAATTTTCTTTGGAAGGCGGTTATATTA